>DASTRU010000212.1:0-6798 GCA_035761045.1 Burkholderiaceae bacterium
TGGCTTCTTGGCTCGACATCGCGCCCGAGATTTGAAAGCGCGCGCCGAGTTCGCTTTGAATGACCGGCGCGGTGATGACTTCGCCCTTGCCTTTTTCAACCAACACGACGGCCATGCGCTTTTTGATGTTCTCGCGCGAAATGTTGCGCATGATGGTCGCGCCCTTGCCATCGACGACTAAGTTGACCGACGGCTCTTGCTTTTGCGAATCGAAGCCGGCTTGCGCGTCTTGCAAGTTGTCGCCGGTCAGGATGACTTCCTTCTTCAGCAACAACGGACGGCTGCCGCGCTCGACATAACGTTCGAGCCCGTAAGGCACCGTGCCCTGCGCGAGCGCGGTTTGCGCTTCGATCGAGTCGTCGACCAAGCGGAATTCAAGCGTCGCGGTGCGGCCCAAAATCTTCTTGGCTTGCGCCACGTCTTGCACGCCAGGAAGCTGGACGACGATGCGGTCCGCGCCTTGTTGTTGCACGACGGGTTCGGCCACGCCCAACTCGTTCACCCGGTTATGCAAGGTGGTGACGTTTTGCTGAATCGCGTAGTTCTGCGCTTGTTGTTCGGCGCGCGCCGACAAGGCCAGCACAAGTTTGAGTCCGTCGCCCGCTTCGGTGATTTGCACGCCTTCTTGCGTGTCTGAAATCAAGTTGCGTGCTTGATTGCGCGAGGCTTCGTCGCGAAACGCGATTTCGATCGTGTTGCCCACGCGCGTGATGCCCGCGTGCCGAATGTTTTTCTCGCGCAATTGCACGCGCAGGTCGGATTGAATCGCGTCCACGCGTTTAGCAAGCGCTTGGCGCATATCGACTTGCATGAGGAAATGCACGCCGCCACGCAGGTCAAGGCCGAGATACATCGGCAAGGCGCCGATTTTTTGCATCCACGCCGGCGTGTTGGAGATAAGGTTCAAGGCCACGACGTAATCCGGATCTTCGGTATTACCGCCGTTGAGCGCGCGTTGAATCGCGTCCTTGGCCTTAAGTTGCGTATCGGGGTCGGTAAAGCGCGCGCGCACCGTGCCACCGGTTTGCGTTTGATCGAACATCACCGCTTGGGGCGCGACCTTGGCTTCGGCCAACGCCTTCGTCACCCGCTCGACCATCGCGGGGCCGACCTTGACCGTCGCCTTGCCGCTGGAGATTTGCACCGCCGGGCTCTGCCCGAAAAAGTTAGGCGCGGTGTACACCACTCCGAACAACACCGCGAGCGCGATCAGCGCGTATTTCCACCACGGGTAACGGTTCATGGTCGGCGAATGAAGAATTAGATGCTCTTGATCGTGCCCTTGGGCAACAAGGTTTGCACGGCCGCTTTTTGTACATGCATTTCCACGCCGCCGTTGGTGCCGCCGCCCACTTCGACGGTGACATAAGCGTCGCTGACTTTGGTCACGCGGCCTAATACGCCGCCAGCGGTGATGACCTCATCGCCTTTTTGAAGCGCGTCGATCATCTTCTTATGTTCCTTTTGCCGCTTCATCTGAGGCCGGATCATTAGGAAGTACAACACCACGAACATCAGCACGATCGGCAGCATGCCGGTCAGTCCGCCGAGCGCGTCACCACCGGCCGCGCCTTGCGCATATGCGACAGAAATCATGTCGTCTCCAAAAAACTTAGGAAAATCAAAGTATTAGGATTTAAAACAGGCGGGCGAGTATAGCACTGGGGATTTAGCCTCTCGCCGCTTCGAAGGCCTAAGTAATTTCGTCCACGCCATGCGCGCGGTCCTCGTGAAACCGCGTGACGAAATTCGCGAATGCGCGCGCTTCAAGGGCATCGCGCATTTCTTGCATCAAGGTCAGGTAGTAGTGCAGGTTGTGCAGCGTATTGAGTCGCGCGCCGAGGATTTCGTTCGCGCGATCAAGGTGATGCAGATAAGCGCGTGTGTAACCGTTTGAGCAGGTCGGGCATGCGCAAGTCGGGTCGAGCGGGCGCAAGTCGTTGCGATAACGCGCATTGCGTAAACGAAGATCGCCAAAGCGTGTGAACAAATGGCCGTTGCGCGCGTTGCGCGTGGGCATCACGCAATCGAACATATCGATACCGGCGCTAACACCCGCGACTAAGTCCTCGGGCGTGCCTACGCCCATGAGATAACGCGGTCGATCAGCGGGTAATCGCGGTGCCGTATGGTCGAGGATGCGCAGCATGTCCTCCTTGGGCTCGCCGACCGACAGGCCGCCGATCGCGTAACCATGAAAGCCGATGTCGAGCAGTCCGGCTAACGATTCATCGCGCAAATGTTCGTACATGCCGCCTTGAACGATGGCGAACAGGGCATTGGGATTTTCAAGCCGGTTGAATTCCTCGCGCGAGCGCTTGGCCCAGCGCAAGCTCAATCGCATCGAGTCGGCGGCTTGTTCCTCGGTCGCGGGCCATGGCGTGCATTCGTCGAAGATCATCGCCACGTCGCTATCGAGCGTGCGCTGAATACGCATCGACTCCTCGGGCGTCAGCATGAGTTTGTCGCCATTAACGGGCGATGCGAATTTCACGCCTTCCTCGCTGATCTTGCGCAACGCGCCGAGGCTCCACACTTGAAAGCCGCCCGAGTCGGTGAGGATCGGCTTGGGCCAATTCATGAATCGGTGCAAGCCGCCATGCGCGCCGATCACTTCAAGCCCTGGGCGCAGCCAAAGATGAAAGGTATTGCCCAGCACGATTTGCGCGTGGATATCGCGCGTGAGTTCGTCGGGCCCGACCGCCTTGACGCTGCCATACGTGCCCACCGGCATGAAGATCGGTGTTTGCACGACGCCGCGATTCAAAGTGAGCTGGCCACGGCGTGCGCGCGTCGCGGTGTCGGTATGAAGAAGATCGAACGTAAGAGCCAAGGGACGAGCGAAGGTGAAGGTGAATACGAAAACTCAACAAGCGAGTGCGTCGTGATTGCGTTCAAGCAGCATCGCATCGCCATAACTGAAGAAGCGGTAGCCGTGCTCGACCGCGTGCCGATACGCGGCCATGACGGTGTCATACCCGGCAAAGGCGCTTACGAGCATGAGCAAAGTGCTCTTGGGCAAATGAAAGTTGGTGATCAACCGGTCAACCGTATGGAAGTTGAAGCCGGGCGTGATGAATAAATCGGTCTCGGCCTCGCCGGCTCGCAACGTGCCCGTAAGGGACGCGGATTCGAGGGCGCGCATCGATGTCGTTCCAACGGCCACCACCCGACGGCCCGCGGCGCGCGTGGCGTTGACCGCATCCACCAGCGGCTGTTCGATGCAATACCACTCGTGATGCATGCGGTGCTTGGAAATGTCGTTGTCTTGCACCGGCAAGAACGTGCCGGCGCCCACATGGAGCGTTAGCGTACGCACGAGTACGCCCTTGGCTTGCACGCGAGCCAGCAGCTCGGTGTCGAAATGCAAACCGGCGGTGGGCGCGGCGACGGCGCCGGGTTTTTGCGCGTAAACGGTTTGATACCGCTCGGCATCGCCGCCGTCGGCCGCATGCTTGATGTAAGGCGGCAACGGCACTTCGCCAAGCAGGTCGAGCACGAGCCAAATATTGGCGCTAAAGGCAAGCAGGAAAAATCGGCCGTCGCGATCCACCACCTTGGCGCCGGTGCGAAAACCGTTGTGATGCTCGAACACCAACCGCGAACCCACGGCGGGCGGATGGCTCGCGCGGATTTGCGCGATCGCGCTGTCTTGCCCGAGCGGGCGTTCGACGAGTACCTCGACCTTGCCGCCCGTGTCGGCCTTGGTGCCGCGCAGCCGCGCCTTGATGACGCGCGTGTCGTTCAATACCAACAGATCGCCTGGGGAAAGTCGCTCGACGATGTCTTCGAAACGGAGATCGTCGCGTTGGGTTTTGTCCTTCACATGCAACAGCCGGCTTTGCGTGCGCTTTGGGGCTGGTTGCTGGGCAATCAGCGCCTCGGGCAAAGGAAAATCGAAGTCGGAGAGCGTGAACGTCGGCGGCATTGGTGCGGAAAAAAGACGGCGGGGCGGCGCGCATTCGCGGCGCGTGACATAATTCGCCTCCCCGAAGCATGCGAGTCTACCCGCTTCGGTGTTTTTCCTAATCAGCCCGGGTGGCGAAACTGGTAGACGCAGCAGATTCAAAATCTGCCGTTGGAAACAACGTGCCGGTTCGATTCCGGCCCCGGGCACCACCTCTCTTACTTCCCGCTGTCTTCATTGCTTGCGCGGTCTTAGCGCGCCTTAAGGTGCGCGTGAACGGCATGGCGCTTGCGCGCTTCGTGGTCGTTAAAAACCTAAGCGACCACGGAGATGGCTTGTGAAGCTACGTAATACCCTCATCGTGACGAGCGTGGCGATTTGCTTGCTCAACGCATGCGCGTCGGTCTCGAACACCACGCCCGACGCGAATACGCAAGCGGCCGCGCCGCGGCCCAAGCCGCAAATGCAGGCGGTGCTGAACGAACTGGCGGCGCTTGGCGCCAAGCCGGTCGCCGAGCTCACGCCGCAACAAGCGCGTCAACAGCCCACGCCGGCCGACGCGGTCAAATCGTTATTGAAGAAACAGGGCAAGCCGCTTGGTCCGCAACCGGTCGCGCAGGTGCAAGACTCGGTCGTGCCGGGACGCGCCGGCGGCATTCCGATTCGCGCGTACTGGCCGCGTATTGGCGGCGCACCGTTGCCGGTGGTGTTGTATGTGCACGGCGGAGGATGGGTGCTCGCCGATCTCGACACCTACGACGCCACGCCGCGCGCGATCGCCAACGCGGCGCAAGCCATCGTGATTTCCACGCATTACCGCCAAGCGCCCGAGCATCGTTTTCCCGCCGCGCACGAGGATGTTTTCACCGTGTACTTGTGGGTGCGCGAGAACGCCGCGCGCTTTGGCGGCGACCCGAATCGAATCGCGGTGATGGGCGAATCGGCGGGCGGCAATATGGCCGCGACCGTCGCGCTCATCGCGCGCGACAACAAGATTCCGATGCCCGTGCATCAAGTGCTCGTGTATCCCGTGGCCGATAACCGCATGGATACGCCTTCGTACCAACGCAACGACGATGCGAAGCCGCTCGACCGCGACGATATGCGATGGTTTTTCAATCAATACCTTCGCGCGCCGTCGGATGGCGATAACGGATTGATCTCGTTGGTGGACGTCGTCAACTTAAAAGGCTTGCCGTCGGCCACGGTGATTACGGCGGAGATCGATCCCTTGCAGTCGGAAGGCCAACGGTACGCGCAGCGTTTGCAAGAGGCGGGGGTGCCGGTTGATTACAAGAATTATTCGGGCGTCACGCACGAGTTTTTCGGCATGACCGCGGTGCTCGACGATGCACGCGCGGCGGTCGATCAAGCCGCAAGCGATTTGCGAGAGTCGTTCGAGCGGGCGCCGAGATAATCGAGCGGCTTGGAGCGCGCGAAGAGGCGGGTACGATCGCCGCCTTTTTTGCCTGCTTGTCGCTGTCGATTCATGAACGTATCTCCGCTTTCCTCAACTCACGCGCACGTCGTTTATTCCGCTTCCCATCCTCGTTCGCCCGCGCCGTTATTGCCGTCGGGTCATGCCTATCGTCCCCATGTACCGCGCACCGCGATTCAGTCCTTTATTGAACGCGCGCGCGAAAGGCGCGATCGATTCGCCATGTTCGCGCCAAGCACGCCGCATCCCACGGCCGCGCGGCCGTTGCTTCATCCGCCGCGCTTTGTCGATACCCCAACCTCGTCCAATTGCGCGGACGATGCCTGCGCGGTCTCGTTTTGGCGTCACGACGAACCGGTATTGAGCTGGAACACGTTGTGCGCGAGTCCGCTGCATCAACAGGCGTTCGATGCCGAGCCGAGTTTGTTTCAACGTCTGCGCGCGGTGGCGGAGCTTGGCTATTGCTTCGTGCTGCGGCCGGGCAAGAAGGTGGATGGCGTGTATCCCGGTTGGCGGGTGGCGGTGATGAGTAGTGGACGACTGCCCTCGGGCGACGTCATGCACCCGCGCGACACCGCCTTCGCGATGCGTCAGACCGCGCGCAACATCGCGAAGGTCAACGACTTATTCGCCCGCGTGGAGCTCGCGTTGGTGGACGCGGCACACGCACCGCCTCGACTCACGCGCACCCCGACCGCGCGCCGCGAGGACGAACGCTTGCGCGTGGCCATGCTCAACGACACGCAACGCGAACGATTCGGCGCCGCACTTGAACGCGGCCGCCTTTTAAAGCCCAATGGCTCGCCGCTTGATACCACCGGTTGGCGCACGCAAAACGGCGACGACACTGGCATTTTCGTGCTGATGCCCAACGAGCGGTTTTACGTAGCCAGCGGCATGCATTTCGAACCTGGCGCGGGGCTGCTGAAGGAAACCTCGCTTTCGGGCGGAAACGAGGTGTTGTATGCGGGCGTAGTGGGCACCGATGCGTCGGGGCGCATTCAATCGTTAAGCGATTACAGCCCCGGCTACGAGCCAAGCCTTACGCACACCGAATCGCTCTTGCGTTGGCTCAAGGCCCGCGAGGTCGATATTCGCGACATCAACCTCGCGCAGATTTACGCGGTGTGAGTGATTCAAGCCGCCATCGCATGCGTCGATTTTTCGTGGTCGATATCACGCGACCTTTGGATGCCGCCAGGTTTTTTCGTGCGACTGGGACTTGCATCACGTAGCCCGAATCGCCGCCCGCGTGAGTGCCTTTGCAACGATCGGCGTCGTGAGTACGGTAAGGCTCCACTTGCATCGTGCATTCCCATGGCCCTAACAAACTCCGCCGTGCCCGTTCAAACCGTTGATGCCTTGCAGCCACCCAACGAGACCGATCGATTGGAGGCATTGCGAGCGTATCGGATTCTCGACACGCCGCCCGAGCAGGCCTACGACGACATCA
>DASTRU010000213.1:0-8301 GCA_035761045.1 Burkholderiaceae bacterium
TGAATGATTTGTCCGCGCAATGCCTCTTGGGCCGCGCGAATGTCATTGATGGTAGGAAGCGGCATGGTGAACAGTGTTATTCAACGGCTTCATTTAGATGCATGGCGAGCACCAAGTCGGTGTATCGCTCGCGAATTAAGCACTTCATAAGTGCTAAGTCCTTAGGTGTCATGCAGACGTGGTGCATGCAATACAAAAACGATAACGAATGTGAATTAGTCACCACCTACTTTCAATCACAGTCGATTAGAAGACAACCTTAGTCCGACCCTCGGGAGTTTCCATGCGTCTTGTCACGCGAATATCGCGCTTGGCTTTTGCCGCAATCATGATGATGTTGATGTTGTCGACCACGCATGTCGTTGCGCAAACATTAACCGCGCCTAACGCGCGCGCGACCGTCGCGGCGACCGCCGACGCTTCATCATCGACTTCGCAAATCGCGATCGATGCGCTTAAAACAGCTAACGCCGCCCGAACATCCGCGAACACCGCATGGGTGCTCATCGCGACGGTACTCGTTTTAATGATGGGCTTTCCAGGGCTGGCGTTGTTTTACGCGGGCCTCACGCGCGAGAAAAACGCGGTGAACACTTTCTTGCAAGTCGTCGTCGCGATCATGCTGGCCACTTTGGCATTCATGCTGGTCGGCTTTGGCTTGGCGTTTGGTCCTGGCGATCAATGGATTGGTTCGTTGATGCCGCCATCGAGTTGGTTCTTCCTCGATAAACCCATGGACTCGCTTTACCCGGGAGTGAACGCGCCTTTGTTTTTCATCTTTCAATTGGCGTTCGCGGCGGTGACGGTCGGCATCGTGTTGGGCGCTTCGATGGAACGCATTAGCTTTCCGTTCGTGATTCTGTTCGTGCCGTTATGGGTGATTTTCGTGTACTGCCCAGTGGCTCGTTGGGTGTGGTCCGAGCACGGATGGCTGCATTCGATTGGCGCCATCGATTTCGCGGGTGGCCTCGTCGTGCATGTGTGCTCGGGTTGTTCGGCGCTTGCGCTGGCCATCATGCTTGGTAAACGCCGTGGCTTTGGTAGCGAATCCTTCGAACCGAATAGTCCCGCGTTGGCCGCATTGGGGGCGGCGATTTTGATCGTGGGTTGGTACGGGTTCAACGCGGGATCGGCCTTGGCGGCGGATGCGAATGCCACGCGTGCCCTCGTCAGCACGCATATCGCCGCTGCGGCTGGCGCGGTGACGTGGCTTGTGATCGAGCTGATGTCGCGTCGCTACACCACGTTGATCGGCGTGTTAACGGGCGTGATCGGTGGCTTAGTGGCCATCACGCCCGCGTCTGGCTATGTCGCGCCCGAGACCGCGGTGTTAATCGGTGCGATCGGTTCGGCGGCCGCCTATCTTGGCGCGGTCATCATGCGTGGCCTCGCCTTGTTCGACGACGCGCTCGATGTATTCGGCGTGCACGCGACCGCGGGCATCGTGGGCTCGTTGTTAACCGGCGCGCTGGCGTCGAGTGCCTTGGTCAGAACCGCGTCCGTCAAGGCACAACTGATCGCTACGGCGGCCGTCGTCGGCTATGCGTTCGTTGCGACGCTATTACTCGTCGCCGTGCTCCGTTTGATACTGAAGCTACGCGTCTCGCCGCAGGACGAGGACGCAGGCTTGGATCTCAAATATCACGGCGAGCCAGGTTAATCGCGGAGCGCATCGGAGGGTTCATGCAAGGCGACGAGATCCAGGTGTATGCGAAGTTTGGGTTTGCAATGCGCAGAGCCGGCACGCCTGTCGATCTCGTGAAGTTCGCGCAAGACGATAATTACGCGCGGGAAATGTTGACGCTCGCATTGAATTCGTCTCAACCCGATCTCGTGCAACTTGCGCAGCAAACCCTTAGCCGTCGCGACGCATCCGCAAGCGCGAGCAGCGCGCCCGCGCCAACTAAGAAGCCTACTGGCAACGACGACGATGATCCGCCCGATGCGCCCAAAAAGCGCTTCGTTCGGTCGTTGCGTTAGGCGCTATACCGCGCGGCTACGCATGTGTTCGAGCACGCCTTCCAATTGCTCGTAACTTGAAAAGTCGATGATGACTTGACCGCGCCCCTTCACATCGGCGCGGATGGTTACACGTGTGGCCAGGGCATCGGATAACTCTTCTTCCAAACGCTCGACGTCACGGCTTTTAGCGCGAGCGACGGGCGCTTCGGCTTTATCGGAACGACCGACGCGAGCGACTAATTTTTCCGCCTCGCGCACCGTAAGACGCTTGGCGGCCACTTGCGCGCCCAAGGTGATTTGCGTCGCGGCATCCACGGCCAGCAAGGCGCGCGCATGACCCATCTCGATATCGCCCGCAAGCAGCATTTCTTGCACGGGTTTGGCGAGATTCAACAGCCTTAATAGATTGGACGTCGCGCTGCGCGATCGGCCAATTGCATGCGCTGCTTGTTCATGCGTCAGGCCGAATTCGCGAATCAGTCGTTCCACGCCCTGCGCTTCTTCCAACGGGTTTAAATCCTCGCGCTGGATGTTTTCAATCAACGCCATCGCGGCCGCATGCTCGTCGGCCACGTCCTTGACGATGACAGGTACTTCTTCAAGCCCCGCGATACGCGCCGCGCGAAAGCGTCGTTCGCCCGCGATGATCTCGTAACGATCCGCGCCGATTGAACGCACGAGGATCGGCTGCATTAGTCCTTGCGCCTTGATGCTGTCGGCTAATTCAAGCAAGGCGCCTTCATCCATGCGGGTACGCGGCTGATACTTACCCGCTTGCAAGCGCGTGAGCGGCAGCGATGTCGGCTTGGCCGATGTCGACGCGGGTGTGTCGGGAGCGGAGGGACCGAGCAGCGCTTCGAGGCCGCGGCCAAGGCCTTTAGGTTTTTTCGTGACCATCGCTAAATTTTAGGTGATTGATATGGCGCGCCGTGCGCACGTGGCTAAAGCCATCGCGCGAGCAGCTCCCAACCATAGGGCCAATCGGCAAGATCGGAATCGGCGTTGATATGCCCAGCGTTGCCCGCGTTAATGAATTCAGCGCCCCAACACGTCGCAAGCAGCGCGGCGCGCAAAAAGCCGCAATACGGATCACTCGTCGATGCCACCAATAACGACGGAAACGGCAGTCGCTGCATAGGCAGCGGTGCGAAACCACGAACCTCTTGTGGCGCGCTCTCGCGCTCGACGTCGGGCGGCGCGACCAATAACGCTCCACGAATACGATGAGTGTCCGGCGAGCGCGCGGCCCAATGCGCGACCAAGGCGCAGCCCAAGCTATGCGCCGCAAGTACGACTGGCTTTGCTTGTCGCACCAGCGCCGCTTGCAAGGTGGCGATCCACTCATCGAGGTCGGGATGCATCCAGTCTCGTTGCTCGACACGTGAACATGCGTGACACGACTCCCAACGAGTTTGCCAATGCGTGGGGCCCGAGCCCTGCCATCCCGGTAAGGTCAATACAACGGCGCTCATGGACGGTCCAGGGTGCACATGGCATGCCGTGTTCACATCGTCGCGATGCGCTCGACCATTTCGCGACCAAAGGCAACATAGGCTTGCGCGCCTTTGCTTGAACGATCGAAGGCAACGCCGGGCATGCCGTAGCTCGGCGCTTCGGCTAAACGCACGTTACGCGGAATGATGGTGGAGAACACTTTTTGACCAAAGTGTTGAACAAGCTGCTCGCTCACGTTTTGCTGCAAGGTCATGCGTGGATCGAACATCACGCGCAATAAGCCGATGAGCTTGAGTTGCGGATTTAAATTCCGATGCACTTGCTTGATCGTATTGACCAAGTCCGACAAACCTTCAAGCGCGAAGTACTCGCATTGCATTGGCACGATCACGCCGTCGGCCGCGCATAGTCCGTTCAACGTGAGCATCGATAACGACGGCGGGCAATCGATCAGTACGAAGTCGTAATCGTCGACATGCCGTTCAAGCGCCTGGCGCAAACGTTTGTCGCGGTCTTCGAGATCGACGAGCTCAACCTCCGCGCCGGCAAGTTCACGGTTGGCGGGCAGCACGTCATAGCCGCCCGCTTCGCTGCGTTGGCGCGCTTGTTCGATCGTTGCATTACCCAGCAGTACTTCGTACACGCTGCTTTTGAGTTGCGATTTATTGATGCCCGATCCCATCGTCGCGTTGCCTTGGGGATCAAGGTCGATGAGCAACACGCGTTGCTCGACCGTTGCTAAACCGGCGGCAAGATTCACGGCGGTCGTCGTTTTGCCGACGCCGCCTTTTTGATTGGCAATGCAGAAAGTTTTCATGGAGGAATTAGGCAGTGACGAGCATGGCCGCGCGGGCGCAAGCATACCGCGCGCGATGCAAGCGCTTGAGCGTACGCAAGCAATCCCTTATGCAATGTCAGGGATGCGTGGTGCGCACGAGACGCGAGGGATCGTACCCCTGAGTGCCTAAGCGTTGCGTGATCGCAAGCCAGACGGGCTCGGACATGTTCGGCTCGCGCGCGAGAATCCATAAGTACTCGCGCTTAGGATCACCCACGACGGCATAGGAATAATCGGGTGCGAGATCGATGATCCAATAATCGCCCCATACCCATGGAAGAAAACTTAGCCAACGTGGCGCGAAGCGGACTTTGAGCTTGGCATTGGTTTGACGATCGACGACACGCGCTTGACCGATCGCTTCGTCTTCCTTGCCGTTGGAGGTTTTGCAGCGATTGACGACGCGCAGTTCGTTGTCGGGCAGCTTCGTATAGTCCGCCGTGACCTGCCCCAAGCACTGGGCTTGGAAGCGGTTGGGATACCGCGCGATTTCATACCAGTGGCCCACATAACGATCGAGATCGACATGGGAAACGGTGACTACCGGCTGTGCGATAGCGGTCGCGGCAAGCGATAAAGCAACCGCGATTAAACATATGCGAAGGCGATTCAAAGCCAGCTCCTCGACACGAAGACGTGAATAACGAGCAATCGTTAGTCCAGGCTTATGCCTTGGCTAACTGCACGAGATGACGTTCAGCGGCGAGACCGGGAACGATCAAGCGATCCACCGCCAACGTTTTGATGCTAGGTGGAAGAGCCGAGAGTTCTTCGTCGGGACGCACACCCTTCATCGCAGCCCACCTACCTTGCGGCGACAGTAGGTTTTGGGTTAAGGCGATTAATTGGGCCAGCGTGGAAAAGGCGCGCGCGACGATGAGCGTCGGCGCGGGCAAGTCGCGTTCGGGTTGCAGCGATTCGACGCGCGAATGGTGCGCGTGAAGATTCGTTAATCGAAGCGCGCCGCGTACTTGCGTTATGAACGCGGTTTTCTTGGCCACCGCGTCGACGCAATGCACTTCGATATCCGGAGCCATTATCGCCAGCACAACACCCGGTAAACCGCCGCCCGACCCTACGTCGAGCACGACCGCACCTTTCGTTAATTGGGGCTCCAGTACCGGCACGATGGCTAAGCAATCAAGTAAATGCGCGGCGAGTTGTTCGTGTGGGTCGCGAATCGCGGTGAGGTTGATTGCCGAATTCCATTTGTTTAGCTGGGCGAGATAGTCGAGTAGTAGTCCTCGTTGTGCTGACGAAAGCGCCACGCCAAGTGGCTCGCATCCTCGAGTAAGCGCTTCCTCAAGCCCCATGGACTGAACATTTTTAACCATGAAAAAGAATGGAATTTTCGGGATTAGAGGGAGGCATCGACTGCCTTGCCGCGTGACTGCTTCTTAAGGTGCACAAGAAGCAAGGAAATAGCAGCAGGCGTAACTCCCGAGATGCGTCCGGCTTGACCAAGCGTTTCGGGTCGATGTTTGGCGAGTTTCTGGCGAATCTCGATCGATAAGCCTTTGACCGTTGAGTAATCCAAATCCACGGGTAAACGTGTTTGTTGGTGATTGGCGTTCCGCGCGACCTCGTCCGCTTGGCGATCGATATAGCCAGCGTACTTCACCGCGATCTCGACCTGTTCTCGCCATTGCGATAGCTCTTCGTTATCGCTCGGCTTATCAGCCGTTAGTGATTTCAATGCCCAGTCCGGCGCCGTTTGACGTGCCACGTCCAACGTCAAAAGCGACGCGTAACTGACGTTTGGGCGACGCAATAAATCCGCGAGACGGTATTCCTTCTCGATAGGCTGACCGAGTACACGAATAGCGTCCTCCGATGAAAGCGTACGAGGCGTTACCCAGGTTAGTTTGAGTCGTTCTGTTTCACGTGAAACAGCATCGCGTTTACGGTTGAATGCGTCCCACCGAATGTCGTCGACCAAACCTAACCGCCGCCCTATTTCGGTCAATCGTGCATCGGCGTTGTCCTCGCGCAGACTGAGCCGGAACTCCGCTCGCGAGGTAAACATGCGATAGGGCTCGGTGACTCCACGAGTAATAAGGTCGTCAACCAAAACTCCCAAATATGCTTCATGCCGACCGGGCGTCCATGGGTCGTCTTCTTTTGCATGCAGCGCGGCGTTAATGCCAGCCAATAAACCTTGAGCCGCTGCTTCTTCGTACCCCGTTGTTCCATTGATCTGACCGGCGAAAAACAAACCTTCGATGTGCTTGCTTTCGAGCGAAGTTTTTAGAGATCTTGGATCGTAGTAGTCGTACTCGATTGCATAGCCGGGTCGCAGGATATGAGCGTTTTCCAGCCCTCGGATTGAATGAACGAGTTCAAGTTGCACGTCGAATGGGAGGCTTGTGCTGATCCCATTTGGATAAAACTCATGCGTGGTGAGTCCTTCGGGCTCCAAGAACACTTGATGCTCGTTCTTGTCGGCGAAACGATGAATTTTGTCTTCTATGCTCGGGCAATACCGCGGCCCAACACCCTCGATTACTCCGGTATACATCGGGCTTCGGTCCAGCCCTCCTCGAATGATTTCGTGAGTACGCGTATTCGTATGGGTAATCCAGCATGGAAGCTGAGTGGGATGTTGTTCCGGCTTGCCAAGGAAACTGAATACCGGCGTCGGTTTAATGTCCCCGGGTTGCTCCTCGCACACCGCAAAGTCGATTGTTCTGCCATCGATTCGCGGTGGCGTGCCGGTTTTCAATCGACCTTGCGGTAATTGCAGCTCCTTTAACCGCTCGCCCAAAGCGATGGCCGGCGGATCACCCGCGCGTCCACCTATGTGCTGCTGCAAACCAACGTGAATGCGTCCGTTTAAAAATGTTCCAGTGGTCAGTACGACAGCGGATGCCCGAAACACCAAGCCAAGCTGCGTAATGGCGCCAGCGACTTTCAACCCCTCGACTAATAAGTCGTCAACCGCGGACTGGAATAGCCAAAGATTCGGCTGTGTTTCGAGTCGTTGGCGGATTGCCCGCTTGTACAACACACGGTCGGCTTGCGCGCGTGTAGCACGCACGGCGGGCCCCTTGCTGCCGTTAAGAATGCGGAATTGAATACCTGCCTCGTCGGTTGCGGCCGCCATTGCACCGCCAAGGGCGTCGATCTCCTTAACGAGATGGCCTTTGCCAATCCCGCCAATCGATGGATTGCAGCTCATCGCCCCCAAGGTTTCGAGGTTATGCGTTAACAGCAAGGTCGCTTGACCCATACGAGCCGAAGCAAGTGCCGCCTCGGTACCGGCATGGCCACCACCAATGACGATAACGTCGAATTTTTTTGGGAATTGCATTGCTTCGCTCCTAACAGGGAGCGAATTTTACGAGGGAACGTTTACTACTGTTGTATTAAAAACAACTTTCGCGTTGTTCCACGTGGAACACGTTCAGCTAATTAACTGAACCAGCACCACTACCAGCAAGAAGACGGCGACGGCCGCACCCGCAGCAATCCATCGCGGATCTGAGAACTGACCAAGCTCTATTGGTATACGGTTCCGAAGTTTTCGGGATGAACTGGAACGCCGGCGCTCCCCATTCTTACTTGCGGAGTACGACGCGGACTTCTTCGTGGCCAACTCGGATTCCAACAGCTGAATCTGCTCGTTGGCTTTTTTTCGAAGCGCTTTCAATTCCTCGCTTACACGCGCGGCTTCATTGGCGAGCGGTAACACCGCCTCCACCGCAT
The DNA here is from genome assembly GCA_035761045.1 of Burkholderiaceae bacterium. Lineage (GTDB taxonomy): Bacteria > Pseudomonadota > Gammaproteobacteria > Burkholderiales > Burkholderiaceae_E > DASTRU01. Next base: position 7,961 of record DASTRU010000213.1, read on the forward strand.
CGGAGTTTTGCGGAAAGAGTTTTGTGAGTGGAACTGCCACCGCAGGACGCTCGGCGGTGCGTTTTTCCTCTTTAGAGCCTGGAGCTTGTCGGCGTCCCACTTCGGCCACCACTTGGTCGACCGCAGCGCTTAGCGCCTGATTCCGGGCTGTGCGCTCAAGCATCTCCTGGCTTGCCATTACGGTTACGGGGTCGGTCTCGGATTGCGAAAGAAACGCTTCCACCGTTTCGGTCGATATGTCGTTCGGTGCAGGCGTGGTATCGGGAACGAGCACTTCGTAGACAAGGCCTAGCTCGAGCAATCGGACAATGGCGCGATCGATACGCTCAGGCGACAGGCTC
>DASTRU010000214.1:0-6663 GCA_035761045.1 Burkholderiaceae bacterium
GCTTTTACTTGATGCGGGCCATGCTCCACGGTACCCACAAGCACCTTCGCCTTGCACGTACCGCACGCGCCATCGCGGCAACCGTAGGGCAAGGTAATGCCATGGCGCATTGCCGCCGCGAGAATGGATTCGCCAGACTCAACCGCAAACTCGCGGCCGCTCGGCCGAACGACAACGTTGAAGCTCATAAAATTCCTGCGATGAAAAGACCCACCGTATTGATCGTAGGCGCTGGCAATGTCGGGTTACGCCTGATCGCATTGCTACGACGAAAATTTCGCGTATTCGCCACGACCAGCACACCCAAGCGTCGTGCGCAAATCAAACGAGCAGGCGCCAATCCCTTGGTGTTAAACCTAGACCGCTCGAGAGCACGAAAGGTTTTAAGAACAAAGCGCTACAACGCCGTCGTACACCTCGCGCCGCCCAACACCGGGCCATTAAGCACGACGCGCGATCAACGCACACGCACCTTAGTCCGATCGATTCTAACCGAGCGCTTTGGCGCTTTTCCCTTCGTGTTCGCATACGTCAGCACGAGCGGGGTGTATGGCGATTGCGCGGGTCAGTGGGTTAGTGAATCGCGGCCAACCCAGCCCTACAACGCGCGCGCGAAACGGCGAGTCGATGCCGAACGCGTGCTGATGAAAGCGGCAAAGCGGCGTGGATGGCGCACGGTCGTACTGCGAGCTCCAGGCATTTACGACGCAGAACACTTGCCGATCGAGCGTTTGCGCAAACGGCTGCCCGCCATCGTCGCGCACGAGGACAGTTACACCAACCATATCCACGCCGACGACTTGGCGCGAATGTGTGCCGCCGCGCTCGGCACACGCCACCACATCCGCATCTACAACGCCAATGACGACAGCGCCTTACTCATGGGCGATTGGTTTGATCTTGTTGCCGACACGTTTGGCCTTGAACGTCCGCCACGCGTATCGCGCGCCCAAGCACAACAAGGTGTTAGTCCAATGCTGTGGAGTTTCATGCGCGAATCTCGACGGTTATCGAATGCGCGAATCAAGCGCGAGCTGCGCGTGCGCTTGCAATGGCCAACGGTTGAGGACTTTTTAAGAACCGTCGCGCAACAAAAAAGGCGAGACGCCGAATAAAGCGCCCCGCCTTTTTCACTGAACCCTGGTGCCGGTGGACGGAATCGAACCGCCGACCTTCGCATTACGAATGCGCTGCTCTACCAGCTGAGCTACACCGGCTTGAAAGCCCGAGATTCTATCAAAGCTAAGCCGAACCTTTTGACTCCGCGAGTTCGCGCGGCAATTTAAACGTCACGCCTTCTTCAACGCCGTCCAACGCGCGCACGGTTTTCACGCCCAACGCCTTGAGCCGAACGACGATTTGCTGCACCAAAACTTCTGGTGCCGACGCGCCAGCCGTCAACCCAATGCGCTTCTTACCGACCAACCATTCCGGCCGAATATCGTCCGCGCTATCCACCATGTACGACGGCACGCCACGCTTTTCGCCCAGTTCACGTAGTCGGTTTGAATTGGAACTCGTGCGGCTGCCGACCACCAAAATCACATCCACCAAAGGCGCCATGAACTTCACGGCGTCTTGCCGATTCTGCGTCGCGTAGCAGATATCGCCTTTCTTGGGCGCGGCGATCGATGGAAAGCGCCGATGCAACGCCTCGGTGATCGCGGCGGTATCGTCAACCGAGAGCGTGGTTTGCGTGACATACGCGAGTCGTTGCGGATCACGCACCTGCAAACGCTCGACATCCTCGATCGACTCGACGAGGTGCATGCCTTCGCTCGCCTGCCCCATCGTGCCCTCCACTTCCGGATGCCCGGCGTGGCCGACCATAATGATCTCGCGCCCGTGCGCACGCAGCCGCGCCACTTCGACATGCACCTTGGTCACGAGCGGACATGTGGCGTCGAACACCTTAAGACCGAGCGATGCCGCCTCGTCGCGCACCGCCTTACTCACGCCGTGCGCGGAAAACACGAGGGTCGACCCCGTTGGCACGTCGCGCAAATCCTCGATGAACACCGCGCCTTTCGCGCGCAAGTCCTCCACGACGTATTTGTTATGCACGATTTCGTGCTTCACATAGATTGGCGCGCCAAATTCCGTCAGCGCCCGCTCAACAATTTCGATCGCTCGATCGACGCCAGCGCAAAACCCTCGCGGCTGGGCTAAAAGCAACTCTTCCATCACGTACTGCCTTGCATCCAAATTCACGTTCTTGCCCTTTGCGCAATGCGCTTAAAGCACGCCGATGATCTTGACCTCAAACGTCACCGCCCGCCCCGCCAGCGGATGATTGAAGTCGAGCAACGCATACTCTGGCGTCAAATCGTTGAGCAACCCTTGAAACGTTCCTCCGTTCGGCCCGGGAATTTGCACATAGTCACCGGGACGACATTGCCCTTTCGGGTCGATCTCGAAGTCATACACCGACCGTGAAAGCCGTTGCACGAGCTCGTCGCTTCGCGGCCCAAAGGCCTCGCCTTCGGCCGTCTCGATTACTTGATGATCGCCCTCGGCAAGGCCGATCAAACGCGCTTCAAGCCCAGGCGTTAATTGCCCCGTCCCTAATTGCAACGTGGCCGGCTGCTGCGTGAAGGTATTGACGATATCGACCATGCCATCGGGCCCCGCGAATGCAAGCCGGAAATGCAGGGTGACATGAGCGTTTTCAACGATGCGGGCAGGAGGATTCATCGCAAAATTCTAGCCTTTCAAAGACTTACCGCTTTCAATGCCGCCGATTACCGATTGGCCCGAAGACGAACGTCCTCGGGAACGCTTGCTTGCGCTAGGTCCGCAAGCGCTATCCGACGCCGAACTGCTCGCTGTTTTCCTGCGCATCGGCATACGCGGTAAAAGCGCCGTTGATCTCGCACGCGAATGCATCGCGCGCTTTTCAACGTTGCCGCAATTGTTTTCGGCGCCGCTTGCCGCGTTCTCCGCCATTCCAGGCATGGGGCCGGCCAAATACGCGCAACTTCAAGCAGTGCTTGAACTTGCGCGCCGGTGCCTGCAAGCCGAGCTTACGGTAAATCCTTCGCTCGAATCGCCCGCGAAAGTACGCGACTTTCTTCGCTTGCAAATCGGCCGGCTAACGCACGAAGTATTCGTGGTGCTCTTCCTCGATTCTCAAAACCGTTTACTTGCAAGCGAGGAGTTGTTTCGCGGCACGCTCGCTCAGACCGCCGTGTATCCACGCGAAATCGTTAAACGAGCGCTCGCGCATAACGCCGCGTCGGTGATTTTGTCGCACAATCATCCGTCGGGAACGCTCGAACCCAGCCAAGCGGACCGAATACTGACCGACGCGCTCAAACAAGCGCTCGCCTTGGTTGATATTCGAGTTCTTGACCACGTCATCGTCGCGCGCAATCAAACGCTTTCCTTTGCCGAACGCGGACTAATATAACCCCTTCATTTGCGGCCGACGGATGTAAGCCTTTATAATCGCCGGCTTTTCCGCCGACGCATTTTCCGTTTTACGCACCGCACCGCGGTCGAATGCGTTTTGGCCCGTTCGTTTTTCAACCGAATTTGCGAGAGGGCGCGTTTAATACCACGCGTCGTTACGCAGTCTTCCTGGGGTGCTGAAATGGCACGCGTTTGCCAAGTAACCGGCAAGAAGCCGATGGTGGGAAATCATGTCTCCCACGCCAACAACAAAACGAAGCGTCGGTTTTTACCGAACCTTCAATACCGCCGTTTTTGGGTGGAAAGCGAAAATCGTTGGGTACGCTTACGCGTGTCTACCGCCGCTGTTCGGTTGATCGACAAAAACGGTATTGACTCCGTAATCGCCGATCTGCGCGCACGCGGCGAACTCTAAGTCGTTTAAAGGATTCATCATGCGCGACAAGATCAAGCTCGAATCGACCGCTGGTACCGGCCACTTTTACACCACCACGAAGAACAAGAAGACGATGCCGGAGAAAATGGAGATCAAAAAATTTGATCCCGTGGCCCGCAAGCACGTGGCGTACAAAGAAACCAAGATTAAATAATTTCTTTGTTTCTTTAAGTAGAAATTAAAAAAGCCTGTTTGGAGATCCAAACAGGCTTTTTTGTTTACGGCGCTTTCGCGTTAGGCGTATGAGCGCACACGCACCGCCATCTCTTGCAAGGCTCGAACGCCCGATGCCTCGGCACGCTGGCACCATGATTGCAAATGCGCGAGAAGCTGCTCGGTGCTTAGATTGGAACGCTCCCAAAGCTTGACGAGCTCCTGGCGCATTTCATAGAGAGTTTTCAACGGCTTGGAGTGCGCCAGTACTTGGCTCAACGTCTCACGCTCGCGCTCACCCAAACGGTCTGCGTTCAGATGGAGCCAGCGCTTCACTTGGTCGCGATATACCTGCGGAACGTGACGGCGCTCTTCAACGAAGGCGTGCTGCAATGACTTTGCGTATTTGGCCATTAAGTCGTATCGGTTGGCGATCACGGCCTGCAACGCATCGAGGTCAAGTGATGGGCGCGGCATCGTTAGTTTCGGACGCGGAGCTACCTTGCGAACCTTGGCAAGGCCCACATACGACAGCAGCTTGATGTACATCCAACCCGCATCAAACTCCCACCACTTGTTTGAAAGACGCGCCGAGGTGGCGAACGTGTGATGGTTGTTGTGCAGTTCCTCGCCGCCGATGATGAGACCGACCGGAAAGATATTGGTCGCGCGATCAGGCGAGTCGAAATTGCGGTAGCCCCAATAATGGCCGATGCCATTGATCACCCCCGCCGCCATGACCGGAATCCACAGCATCTGGACGGCCCAAATCGTGGCGCCGATCGCTCCAAACATAAGCAGATCGATGATCAACATCAGCCCAACGCCCTGCCATTGAAATTTGGAGTACACGTTGCGCTCCACCCAATCGTCGGGCGCGCCGTGGCTGAACTTAGCGATGGTTTCCTTGTTTTTCGCCTCGGCGCGGTACAACTCGGACCCGCACCAAAACACGGTTTCAATACCACGCGTGATGGGCGAATGCGGATCGTCCTCGGTTTCGCACTTGGCATGGTGCTTACGATGAATGGCGACCCATTCCTTGGTCACCATGCCCGTGGTCAACCACAGCCAGAAGCGAAAGAAGTGCGCGATTACAGGATGCACATCGAGCGCGCGGTGCGCTTGCGATCGATGCAAATAAACGGTGACGGCGATGATGGTGATGTGCGTGGCGATCAAGGCCCACGCCACCATGAAACCCGCCGAGGCATGCGCAAGGCCGTTTGAAAGCCAATTGAGCAAGGGATCGAGAATGGAATCTAGCAAAGTAAGTCACTCCAACAAGCTAGGGCACCACGACAGGTGGGCCGCAAGGACGAACAGCGTAAGTGCTCGTTAAAGGTCTGACTAGTGGAGCCCACGCAAGTTCGGACGGCATTGTACGGGGACAGCCTACACAGCAGAAACTCTCGAGCAATGAACGTGCAAACTATCAATTCGAGGGCGGATTGGTATCGGGGCGCTCCGGAGGAGCGGAAGGCATTTGCACCCGAATCTCGCGTTGTGGGAAAGGAATCACCACATTATTCGCTTGGAAAGCGCGCCAAATCGCGAGATTGATGTCGGATGTGATGTTCATCCGCCCTTCTTCGGGGTCTCGAATCCAAAAACCCAGCGTGAGATCGATACCATCCGCGCCAAAACTTGATAGGTACGCGCGTGGTCCGGGGCTTTTAATTACCCGCGGATGCGATCGAGCCGCGTTTTCAAGCATGGCCATGACGCGCTCGACGTCGGATGAATAGGCGATTTGCACGCGCGTCGTCAACCAAATGCTGCGATCGGTGAAGCTGTAATTGGTGACGGGATTGGTTACCAGCATCTCATTGGGAACGATCGCCTCGGTGCCATCCAACGCTTTGACGACCGTGTAACGCGTTTTGATCTCGGTGACGGTGCCGTAGTACTTGTCCATCGCGATCATGTCGCCCAGCCGTAGCGACTTGTCGAGCAAGATGATGAAACCGGACACATAGTTGCTCGCGGTTTTTTGCAAGCCAAAGCCGAGTCCCACGCCAAGGGCTCCGCCAAACACCGAAAGCAAGGTGAGATCGAAGCCCACCGCGGTGAATCCGACCAACACCGCGATGGTGACGAGCACCGCCTTGACGATGCGCGACAACACGACCTGCGACGACCGGTCGATGCCTTGCGCCTTGAGTAAGCGGCTTTCGATGAGGCTGCCAATCCACAACGCGATCACTACCGCGAACAGCACCGACAACACGGCGCTCGTCAAATCCAGCAGCGATATCTTGGTCTTGCCGACGGGGAATGAAACCGCGTCGAGCGACTTCATCAATGGCGCCCATAGATCGACCAAGTACAGCGCGACGCCGCTCCACACCACGATCGCGACCAATCGTTCCACCCAAACCAAGGTGTCGGTCCATCGAAACGATCGGCGCAGCAAATACACGATGAGGCGGATCATCACGAACGAGCCGAGCAAGGTGATCGATAGCCGCAACATGGGCGCGGGCATGTGCAAGGACTCGGTCATCACGAGCCAACCCAATACGACGATGATGAGCGCCACGACCGGCAGCATGACGCGCGTCACCGCACCCGCGCCGATCTCCGCCGCACGCGCCAAGGCGCCATCGCCCGAACGGCCACGCGAGCGCTTACGCAGCAGACGAGCGACGAACCACGCGACC
>DASTRU010000215.1:0-11743 GCA_035761045.1 Burkholderiaceae bacterium
AGAGCACTTGCCGGTAGCGGCCACCTAAGTTGTTGAAACACGCGGTAAGCCGCTCGCTCATCGCATTGCCCGTGTTGAAGCCAACCATGGCGTCGGCCGCCGTGTCGTCGTCCAGTGGCGTGGTGGCCGGGCCTTGCGCCACGCGCAAATCGACCGCGCGATTACGCAGGATTTGAATAGCCCATGTCGTGGGCGACGCGCCGCGCGCGGCGTCGTACCCGCGCGCGTAACGCCAAATACGTAAGTAAGTGTCTTGCACCACGTCTTCGGCCAACGCGCCACTCACGCGCAAACGCAAGGCATACGCGTAAAGCAGCGGAGCTGTCGCGGCGTAAAACGCGCGAAACGCGAGGCGATCACCGGTGGCGATACGCGTTAGCAAGTCAGCAAGTTGTTGTTGGTTATTAGCGCCGGACATGGGAGGAGTAAGGATTTGAGCGGCGATCGAAGTGTTCTGTGGCGCCGTTGTCCTCCTAATCAGGAAAAACCTGGTCGTGTTGTGGATGTGCGTATTTTTGCGGCACTGCATTCAGGCGCTACATGCTTTAGACGATCACTGTCGCGGAAACACCTTAGGACTTAAGTGGTAACTCATTAGTCACGATTGCTAATACGCCTAGACCGTTTCAGTAAGTGAAGTCGCGTTAGCATCGGGACCTTTTTTTCACGGTCTCGTTTTAGGAGTTGTCATGCGTCGCTGGGTTAAGAACGTCGATCACTTTTTATTTCCGGCGAATTTAGGTTTTTTGCGAACGCTGGCCGTGGTGTACGTGGTGTTCAACACGCTCGTGCGAGTGGGCTTGGCGATTTACGCGGGCCATGCGTCGTTGTTTTGGCCTACGCAATTTCTGCCCGCGATGCTGATCGGGTTTGCCTTCGACGTGGGCACGGCCACGTTTTTTCTCGCCCCACTCGCGCTGCTACTTAGCGTGATTCCCAACGGGCGATTCGCGCGCGGCCTCGTCGTGGCGCTGGCGTTGCCCTTATGCGTGGTGCTCGTCTTCGTCGGTTTCGCGGAATTCGTGTTTTGGAACGAATTTTCTTCCCGGTTCAACTTCATCGCGGTCGATTATTTGATCTACACCAACGAAGTCATTGGCAACATCCGAGAGTCGTACAACATGCCGGTGTTGTTAAGCGGCGTGGCGATCATCGCGCTAGCGATTTGGGCGTGGATCATTCGTCGCCTGCAAGGGGTTAAGCCGCATGCATCGATATCCCCGCGCGCACGCATCGCGGCGGCGATATGTTGGGCGGTCATGCCCGTATTCGCGCTCGCGGCGCTCAATGCCGACTACAAGGAGTTTTCTTCCAACGCGCAAGTCAGCGAAATCGCGGGCAATGGCTACTTCGATTTTTGGCACGCGTTTTGGAATAACGAAATCGATTACGACCGGTACTACAAAACCTTACCCAAGGCGAAAGCGCTAAAGGAACTCGCGGTCGAACTTAACGGCGATCGTCCCGAGGTCACGATCACGCAACGCCCGTACGAGCGCGAAATCCGCGCAACTGGTCCCGAGAAAAAACTCAACGTCGTACTCATTTCGGTGGAAAGCCTAAGCGCCGAGTTTCTTGGCGCGTTTGGCAACACGAAACACCTCACGCCCAACCTCGACCGGCTCGCGCAACAAAGCTTGCTCTTCACGCATTTATACGCGACCGGTACGCGTACCGTGCGCGGCTTGGAGGCATTAACGCTTTCGATACCGCCCACGCCCGGGCATTCCATCGTCAAGCGTCCGAATAACGATCATTTATTCACGTTAGGCGAGGTGTTTAAAACCAAAGGGTACGAGCCGCTGTATTTGTATGGCGGCTACGGCTACTTCGACAACATGAACACCTTCTTTAGCGGCAATGGCTACACGGTTGTCGACCGCACCGCGCTTAAGCCCGAGGACATTCATTTTGAAAACATTTGGGGCGTGGCCGACGAAGACTTATTTACCCTGACGCTGCGCGAGCTTGATCAACGGCATGCGCGCCATACGCCGTTCTTCGCGCACGTGATGACGACGTCCAATCATCGTCCGTTCACGTATCCGGCGGGCCGCATCGATATTCCCAGCAAAACCGGTCGCGACGGCGGCGTGAAGTACACCGATTGGGCGATTGGTCATTTCATCGAAGAAGCGCGTCGACATCCGTGGTTCGACGACACAGTGTTCGTCATCGTGGCCGACCATACGCATAAGGGGCGTGGCCAAACCGAGTTGGCGTTGGACGCGTATCACATCCCCATGCTCGTGTACTCGCCCAAGCACGTCGCGCCGGGCACGGTGGATTCCATCGCATCGCAAATCGATGTCGGCCCCACCGTACTGGGCTTACTCAACTTTAGTTATTCGTCTAAGTTTTTTGGTCAAGATATTTTGCGCGAGGGTAAGGAACATCAACGCGCGATGATGGCCAACTACCAAACCGTCGGCTATTACGAGGACGGCGTGATGGTGGAACTCAAACCTAATGCACGCACCCGCATTGTCGATGCGATTAGCGGAAGCGACCGACCACGCGACGCGCTTGGTCAACATTTGCTTGATGAAGCCATTAGCTATTACCAGCTCGCAAGCGAAGCGTTTCGCCACGGCGATTTGCGCGTGGCTAAGCCGTGATCAACCGCTTAGCCCGCGCCGGTCGCGCCATCCAACACCACGCGCACGCGCCGTCCTAAATCAAGCTGTGTGTACGGTTTGAAGATGATGTCGAATTGCTCGGTATCGCCACGATCGATGGTGCGATCGGCGAACCCCGTGGTCAGCAGCACGCGCAAGCTTGGATGTTCTTGAAGCGCGCGCCGGGCCAGCATCACGCCATTCATGCTGCCCGGCATGATGAGGTCGGTGAGTAGTAAATCGAACGGACCTTCTTGCGCCAGCATCGTCAAGGCTTGCGCGGCCGAGGTGCAACGGCGTGTTTGATAACCGAGCCCCGAGAGCATGAGTTCGCTCATCTCGGCCACTTCGGCACGGTCATCCACGATCAAAATCCGTTCGTGCCCTTCGCAATCGACGCCACTCACGCGCCGCTTTTCAGGTGAGCGGATTGATTCACCTGTGGCGGGGAAATACATGCGCACGGTGGTGCCAAATCCTTCCTCGGAATAAATCGTCGCGGCACCGCCCGATTGCTTGGCGAAGCCATACACCATCGACAACCCAAGACCCGTGCCTTCGCCTTCGGCCTTGGTGGTGAAGAACGGGTCCATCACGCGCGGCAAGATGGACGAGGGAATGCCCGGCCCGTTATCGGCCACGGTAATGCAGACATATGGCCCCGGCGCCGGCACGCTAAACGCGTTGACCGATTCGATGGCGATGTCGATGTTCGACGTCGTGATCTTCACGCGTCCGCCACGGCCTTTCATCGCGTCGCGCGCGTTGATCAAGATGTTGAGCAAGGCCACTTCCGCTTGCGTGGAATCGACGCGGCAATTCCAAATATCGTCTTGCAATTGCGTGACAAGCTCGATGTCGGTACCCAGCGTGCGCTTGGCGAGTTCCGTCAAATTCATCGTCAACGCGTTGAGGTTGATCACTCGGCCTTGCAATTGCTGCTTGCGCGCGAATGCGAGCAAATGTTGCGTGAGTGTCGTCGCCTTCTTCGTCGCGTCGCGAATACTGTTAATGCTTTTAACCAATTGCGCGTCTTCGTAGCCCAACGCTTCGGCGCGCAAGCGAACAATCTCCGCGTGGCCCACCACCACTTGCAGCAGATTGTTGAAGTCATGCGCGATGCCGCCGGTCAATTGCCCCAAGGCTTCCATCTTCTGCGCTTGATGCAAGGCGTCCTCGGCATCGCGGCGGCGGCTCACATCGAGCTGCGACGCGAAAAAGTAAATCAACTCGCCATCGCGATTACGCACCGGCGAGATGAACAACGCATTCCAAAACGATCCGCCGTCCTTGCGGTAATTCAATATCTCGATCGCGATCTCGCGTTCCTCGGCGACGGCCTTGCGCACCTCGTCCACCGATGCCTTGCTCGTCTCGGGTCCTTGCAAGAAGCGACAGTTGCGACCGATCAATTCATCGGCGCTGTAACCCGTCATGCTCATAAACGCTTCGTTGGCGAACACGATTGGGTTATCGGGCTGCCGTGGATCGGTCACGATCATCGGCATGCGCGTGGTCTCTACCGCCGCGAAAAAAATATCGCGGCCTTCGCCCTCGGAAGAAAAGCTATCGGTGTCGACTTCAACGAAGCGGCGGCTTTGCTTGACGGGCTGCAACGGGTCGTAATCAGACATACAAAAAACGATTCACTTGAAAATTCCTACCTACAAAACAGGTGAGTTTTGCAGGGGTGACCCGACTGGTCACCCCATTGCAGCCTGATGCAGGGTTGGTTCAGCGCGTGGGAAACAAGCAATGCCGCTTAACGATATCGGCGCGCGCACGTAAGGCGCCACGCACAAGTTACTTACGAAAGAGCAAATTTCGCTCCTAAGTAAAACTTACAAATGTAAGCATTTCTGCTAGCGCACTGTTGCGGAGGGTTGGCTAAGTTAAGAGCCCTCGTAACTGCTGCTGAATCCACTTATTTGCGCACAAATGTTGTATCGACCGGCCCGGCTAGCTTCTTCCCATGGAGTTCGTCCATTTCGATCTTGTTTGTTCATGAATGCGGTCATTTCGTTGCTAGCCTGATTAAATAGCTGAACCCATAAAACGCTCATTCCATTGATCTCACGTTCCCGGTTTGCTCTTGCGAAAAACACGTCTCGCACTTGGTTACGATGGAACTCGAAGAACTTGAGGTCTTGGGCAACGTGAAAGACATTACGACCCTGTGCCGTCACACTTGTGGAATCGAGTCCTCGATCAAGCAACGCACGAAACACGTTATCGCTGGCGTGGTGATGAACGCCTTCTTCACCGTCGACAGGGTTAGCGAGCAACGCTTGCCTGCGCTCTATCGGCAAATCATCCAACCGGGACAATAAGTTAAGCGTGTGCGTATCGTCGCCCGCGGCGACGGCGGTCTTCAACACCAATCGCCCAAGCGCATCGCATCCATGCTCGATCAATCGATCAAACACTTCGGCGTCCGTCGTCACGGGCAGTGGTTGAGCACGCTCGTGCTCAAACTCAACCGTTTTATTGTGTTCGAACGTTTGCGGCGACGCGCGTAAAACGTCGATCACCGTGTCGAGCATGCGCAGGCGCGTCGCGGCGGTTTCTTGCATCGCAAGCGCGCAGCGCAATGGTGAGTGGGCGAGAGACGTAATCGCGGGTTCATTCGCTTGCGCAGGCGAGGGCGGAGACCGTTCAAGCAACACGCCGCCCTCGTTAACGAGTCGGCGCAATTGCGCGACGCGGTCTACCGGCGGCTGATCCTCGTTCATGGACGCGGTCAACACGGGGTCGTCCAAGATCAGGCATTGCGCAATCGTCTGTCGCGGCTTGCCCGCGCGTACTTCGATAGGCTCATGAGGATCGACCACGCGCAGCCGCATTAATGTCAATGCATGTTCGAACGATGCTTCATCGCCGAGTTGGAACGCCAGCAGGATTTTCTCGCCGGGGGGCATCGACGCGGCGCGATGAAAATGCGTTAACGCCGCGCGCAAGGCGCGTGCGTCCTCAAGCGTTAATGGTGTGCCGCCAGGCAGCTGCATGCCGTGCTCGCGAAGCAAGGCCGGCAACGACGAGGGCGTGTCCTTCGCGATTGAAACGCTCTGCGCCAACTGGGCAGCAATATGAGAAGGTGAGATGGAATGTATTCCGGTCACGATGTACGACTCCTACGATAGTGTCCATGCCAATCATGGCCAGCATGGACTGGATTAGTAGGTAACGCCGTGACGACACTTCATACAGCCGCGCTTCGATCAGCTTTTTATTTCGTTATGTCTTGCGCGTAGAACATTGCCCGCGGTGATGAAAGATCCACCGCCTAAGTGATGAATCGTATGCAGGTCCGCATGTTCGTTATTCAATAACCAACGACCATTCGAAAAGATTCGAGTATCCGCCGCCGCCGCGATAACTTCGCCAAAGAACGTGTCGTACGCGCTTTGCGTTCGAGGCTCGGCCAATAAGCGGCACTCCAACCAAGCAGCGCAACCCTGTTCGATCAACGGCACGCCGCAGGTTGAACCTGCGAAGGCATTAATGGCGTACTTAACGAACTTATCGGTATCGCGCCCGCTGGTATTACCCACCCCGTACACCGTATCGATCATGCCCGCACCGGGAATGCAAATGCCAAACGCGCCACTCGCGCAGACTAAGTCTTTTGTATAGGTGCTCGCATCGATCACGACGGCGATGCGTGGCGGTTCGAAGTTCACCGGCATCGACCACGCGGCGGCCATGACATTGCGCTTGTTGTCGTGCGCGCTGGTGACTAATACGGTTGGGCCGTGGTTAATGAGACGCGATGCGTGATGTAGCGCGACGGGGTGGAAGTGGGAGGAGCGGAGGTTCATGGCGATGTCAATGCATGAATGAATATGCTTTCCTAACATAGCGGCTCGCTTAAGCGTTTAAGGGACACATTCCATGCCTATTCATCAGGTCATTCGGCTTATTTGTGATTCGCGAACGCCTTTACTCATTACTCGTATCGCCAGCGAAAACAGCCCCACGACATAATCACTAGCGATTCGTTTTTTTAATGAACGGATGCTAATAGAGCGACAAAACTACGAATGACGGCAGCCGGAATGAATGGACTTAAACAAAAAGTTGCGTCTGCAAGCCACCAACAACGCATCTACAAACTCCACGGCAAAATTTTCTGTTGCCGCCGGGAATGACAATGACGCGCAAAAAGCCTCCTTCCAACAACGCGGCCATTACGGAGAACAGGCCTGAGCAACTGCTTGGCGATATCTGCAATCTCATCGATCAATGTCGCCACCGGCTTGCTAGCACTGTTAACAGCGCGCTGACTTCACTTTACTGGCATATCGGCCAACGCATTCGCAGCGAAGTGCTGCGCGATCAGCGTGGCGCCTATGGTGAGCAGATTGTCTCCGCGTTGGGGAGACAGTTGGAGGTCAACTATGGCCGCGGCTTCTCAGAGAAAAACCTGCGCCACATGATGCGATTTGCGGAAGCGTTTCCCGATGAGCAAATTGTCTCTGCGGCGCAGAGACAATTGAGTTGGACACACTTCAAAACACTCATCTACATCGATAATCCGCTCAAACGCGACTTTTACTTGCAGGTAAGTCAGCAAGAAGGCTGGAGCACTCGCACGCTGCAAGAACGACTTGATTCGCAATTGTTTGAACGCACCGCGTTATCTCGCCAACCCGAAGATTTACTCGCGCGCGAGCTGTCCGATTTGCGCAAGACAGGCAAGCTGAGCCCGGCGCTTGTGCTCAAAGATCCCTACGTACTGGATTTTCTCGGACTCAATGACCGCTATCTCGAGCGCGATCTTGAAGACGCCATCCTACGTGAGCTTGAACACTTCCTGCTTGAGTTGGGTGCGGGCTTTACCTTTGTGGCGCGGCAAAAGCGCTTGCAAATCGATAACGATGACTTTTATATCGACCTACTGCTTTACAACCGTCGTCTTAAACGCTTGGTCGCTATCGAACTTAAGCTCGGCGACTTCAAGCCCGAGCACAAAGGCCAGATGGAGCTTTACCTGCGCTGGCTAGCCAAGCATGAGCAAGAGCCCGGCGAAGCGCCACCACTGGGCATCATTCTGTGCGGTGGCAAGAAGCGCGAGCAAATTGAATTGTTGGAGCTTGACGCCAGCGGCATCCACGTTGCCGAATATCTCACTGTCCTGCCACCTAAAGATGTGCTGCAAGCCAAGCTACATGAAGCCATTGTTTATTCCCGCACGAGGTTGAAGAATCGCGGCGGAGAGGACATTTAATGGACGCTCAATTTTGCAATCTCAAGACGCTTAGGTAATCAAACTGGCCGCGCTTAATGCGAATGGAAAGCGACGAGAACGTAATGAGCGGATTGATGCAAATTTCAATCATGGGTTTGAATTAAAGCCTTGAATTTTTGCTTTGTCGCATTCAGGAACACGCCCCCCATCACACATCAATATTCCCCGCCTGCAACGCATTCTTCTCAATAAACTCGCGTCGCGGTTCCACCTCGTCGCCCATCAAGGTCGTGAAGATGCTGTCCGCACCAATCGCGTCCTCAATTTGCACTTTAAGCAACCGGCGCACGCTCGGGTCCATCGTGGTTTCCCACAACTGCTCGGGGTTCATCTCGCCTAAGCCTTTATAGCGTTGCACGCTAACGCCGCGTTGCGCTTCGCTTAGCAACCATTGCATCGCCTCGCGAAAATCCGTGATCGCGAACTCCTTACGCTTTTCGCCGACGCCACGTGCAATCAAGGCACCTGGACCGATCAATCCTTTAAACGTTTGGGCGGCGTTCGCAAGCGCGGAGTAATCGGCGCCATGCACGAAGTCGGCATCGATCACGCTCACGCGCACGTTACCGTGAATCTGGCGTTCGATACGCAATTGATGTTTATCCGTGCGCTCGTCATACGCGGCGAACACATGCACGGTACCGTTGCCTAATGCGCGACTAAGCGCGGCCGCGCTTTCTTCCGCGCGCGCCGCATCGTCAAGATCCAACGAAACACCGTTCGCCAATGCTTGCAACGCACGCTCATCGATGATGCGCGCAAGCCGCTTGATCACCGCGTTCGCAAGTAAGTCTTGCCGCGCGAGTTCATCCAACGCTTCGCCACTAATCGGCGCACGGCCTTCATTAGGAATTAGCTCCGCGTCTTGCAAGGCCAAGCGCAACACGTATTGATCGAACTCGCCATCGTCCTTCACATAGCGTTCGTCCTTGCCGTGCTTGACTTTGTACAACGGCGGTTGCGCGATGTAGATGTGCCCGCGCTCGACGAGTTGCGGCATTTGCCGATAGAACAAAGTGAGCAACAGCGTACGAATATGCGCGCCGTCCACGTCCGCGTCGGTCATGATGATGATGCGGTGATAGCGCAACTTATCCGCATTGAAATCATCGCTATTACCGCCCGAGCCGATGCCGGTTCCTAAGGCGGTAATCAAGGTCGCGATTTGTTCGCTACTAATTAATTTATCGAAGCGAGCGCGTTCAACGTTGAGCACCTTACCGCGCAACGGCAACACCGCCTGAAACTTACGATCGCGACCTTGCTTGGCCGAGCCGCCTGCGGAGTCGCCCTCGACGATATACAGCTCGCACAACGACGGATCTTTCTCTTGGCAATCGGCCAACTTACCCGGCAGGCCCGCGCCGTCGAGCACGCCTTTGCGACGCGTCATCTCACGCGCCTTGCGTGCGGCTTCACGCGCGCGCGCCGCGTCGATGATCTTGCCGCAAATAATTTTCGCGTCATTCGGCTTTTCAAGCAGGAAGTCGTTAAGTGCTTTGGCGACGACTTCTTCCACCGGCATGCGCACTTCGCTCGACACTAATTTGTCTTTGGTTTGCGAGCTGAACTTAGGCTCGGGCACCTTGACGGAGAGCACGCACGTTAAGCCTTCGCGCATATCGTCGCCGCTGGTTTCGACCTTAGCCTTCTTCGCCAACTCTTGCACTTCGATGTACTTATTGATGACGCGCGTCATCGCCGCGCGTAACCCGGTTAAGTGCGTGCCGCCGTCGCGTTGCGGAATATTGTTGGTAAAGCACAGGACTTGTTCGTTGTAGCCGTCGTTCCATTGCATCGCGACTTCAACGCCAATCGTCAAGCCATTCTCGGCCATGCGCTCGCCCATCACATGGAACACATTGGGATGCAGCGTTTGCTTATTTTTGTTGATGTAATCGACAAAGCCTTTCACGCCACCGGCGAACGCGAAGTCTTCTTCCTTTTGCGTGCGTTGGTCGACAAGCTTGATGCGCACGCCGTTATTCAAAAACGAAAGTTCGCGCAGACGCTTCGCAAGCACTTCGTAATGAAATTCGATATTGGTGAAGATGGTTTCATCGGGCAGGAAGTGAACTTCGGTGCCGCGCTTATCGGTCTCGCCCGTGACCTTCATCGGCGAAACATCCACGCCTTCTTGTTGTTCGACGATGCGTTCTTGCACTACGCCTTGCTTGAATTCAAGCAAATGCACTTTGCCGTCGCGGCGAATCGTTAGGCGCAACCATTGGCTGAGCGCGTTCACGCAACTCACGCCCACGCCGTGCAAACCACCCGACACCTTGTAGCTGTTTTGATTGAACTTACCGCCCGCGTGCAATTCGGTCAGCGCGATTTCTGCAGCGCTGCGTTTAGGCTCGTGCTTGTCGTCGAACTTAATGCCCGTGGGAATGCCGCGTCCGTTATCGACCACCGAAATCGAGTTATCGGTATGAATCGTGACGACGATGTCGTCGCAATAGCCCGCGAGCGCTTCGTCGATCGAGTTATCCACCACCTCGAACACTAAGTGATGCAAACCCGTGCCGTCGGACGTATCGCCGATGTACATGCCGGGCCGCTTGCGAACGGCTTCCAACCCTTCGAGGATCTGAATCGAATTCGCGCCGTATTGGTTGTCGGCGGGAGATGGCGTCGTGGAGTCTTGAGTCATTGTGATTCGGTGTCCGGCGGTACAGCGTGAATGAAGGCAAGCGGTATTTAGATGCGCATCGGCATGACGACGTATTTGAAATTCGCGTCGTCGGGCACGGTCAGCAGCGCGGATGAATTCGCGTCGCCAAATGAAAGTTGAACGTGTTCGCTTTTCAAATTGCCAAGCACGTCGAGCAAGTAGCTCACGTTAAAACCAATTTCTAGCGACGGGCCGTCGTACGGGATTTCAAGTTCTTCGTGCGCGTCTTCTTGATCGGCGTTGGTGGAGCTGATTTTCAACGCGCCCTCGCCAATCACGCAGCGCACGCCGCGAAAGCGATCGCTCGTGACAATCGCCACGCGTTGTAAAGCATGCATCAGGTCTTCGCGGCCAATACCAAAACTACGCGTGTAACCGCTGGGAATCACGCGTTGGTAATCAGGAAACTTACCTTCGACCAATTTGCTGACGAGTTCGATCTCGCCAAAGGTGAAGCGAATTTGATTACTCGCGATGTCGATATGCACCGGATCTTCGCTATCGCCTAACAGCCGTTGCAATTCGATGATGGTCTTGCGCGGGATGATCACGTCGGTTTTCGGTAACGCGCTCGCGACCGACGTCGTGCAATACGCAAGCCGATGACCATCGGTCGCGACCGCATGCACCCAATTGCCATCAGCGACAAGCAAGAGTCCGTTCAAGTAATACCGAATGTCTTGCTGCGCCATCGCGAAATGCACCATGCCAAACAAATGCTTAAGCATCTTTTGCGGCATCGTGAATTGCGCGGCGAAGCTGCTCGCGGTGTTGAACACCGGAAAGTCGTCGGCCGACAAGGTTTGCAGCTTGAACTTGGATTTGCCCGATTCAACGCTAAGTTTTTTATCCGCCAATCCCAATTTCACCGCGCCGTCCGGCAATGCTCGAAGGATGTCGAGCAACTTGCGCGCGGCCACCGTTGTCGCCACCGCTTCTTTGCCCGCGCCTATCGGCGCACGGGTTGTGATTTGAATATCAATATCGGTCGAGACGAATGACACGTCCGTGCCGTCTTTACGCACCAGGATGTTCGCGAGGATGGGCAAGGTATGACGCCGTTCGACGATGCCGCTGACGATGGAAAGGGGCCGCAGGAGGGTATCGCGCTGTGTCTGCACCAATGACATCGAAGTGATCCTTAAAACAAAGACTTATTGATGAAGAGCGTTGATTTCTGGGGACAACACTCAAAACAGTTTT
>DASTRU010000216.1:0-4744 GCA_035761045.1 Burkholderiaceae bacterium
CACGGCGCCAGCCGAGTTTGCAGAACTCGTTATCGGTCGAGCCAGCGAGCAGCACCGCGTCGCGGTCTTCAAAGTCTTTTTGCAGCTTGGCGAAGCCGACGATTTCAGTCGGACATACGAAGGTGAAGTCCTTCGGATAGAAGTAAATGACCTTCCACTTACCGGCGAAGCTACCTTCGGTCAGCTCTTCGAACGCCGATTGGCCGTTTTCTTCGTGATGATTAAAGCCCGGCTTAACGCCGACCACACTAAAGGCTTCGAGCTTGTCGCCCACGGTTTTCATCGGATTGCTCCTGAGGAAGTTAGAAATTGAGGGAAAAGCATGCGTGATCACGCACGACCGGCGAATAATAAACTATTGAAACGGCTTTATTGATTTAAAAAGCCAAATGACTTGATAGCGATCCAAGCAGCACTTCACATGCCGTGCTGCTATTTGGAATGGCGTTGGGTGCCGTCCAGCGGAAGCTCCACCGTGATGCCAAGCCCGCCCTCAGCGCGGTTGGCGATACGCCAACGTCCGCCGGCGCGCTTCACCATGCGGTCCACGATCGCCAATCCAAGGCCCGCGCCACCGGCTTGGCTGCGCGCTTGATCGGCTCGCGTGAACGGCCGTTTGATGCGTTCGAGATCCTCGGGCGACACGCCTGGCCCGCTGTCTTGCACGTCTAGAACGGCGTTTGATCCGACACGGCGCAAGCGAACCACGATGCGGGCGCTTTCGTCGTCGGGACGCTTGCCGTATTTGCGCGCGTTATCAAGCAAGTTAGCGATGGCGCGCACAAGCTCGGTTTCATGTCCGACGACGCGAACGTTCGACGCGACCTCTGTTTCAATTTCCACGCCTTGCCGCGCGATTTGCTCGACCTGGTTGTTCACGATCGTTGAAAGATTGAGTCCAGTGGCGGGCGACGCCGCGGCCGGGCGCGCGTAGTCGAGGAATTGCCCGACGATTTTGTCCATCTGGCTGATGTCGGACGCCATTGCGTTCTTAGTTTCCTCGGGGATTGGGCACATCTCGATTTCCAACCCAAGCCGGGCGAGCGGCGTGCGCAGGTCATGCGAAATGCCCGCCAAAATCAGCAGCCGATCGGCCTCGATACGCTCCAAGTCCTCCACCATGCGATTAAAACTTTCATTAACGAGGTGGATTTCCCGCAGGTTGGACGCAGGCAAGGGCGCCGGACGTTGGCCTCGCGCAAGCTGCATGGCGGCACGCCCAATCCGCGCTAGCGGCTGGTTGACCAAACCCACCACCACGGCCGCCCCAAGCAGCGACAGCAGCAACGCCGCCGTTCCCCAAAACACCCACTCGATGCCCGTCGCGCGTTCAATGCGTTCGCGGGCGATCGCCGCCCAGTACTCGTCCTCGTCGATCGAAAAGCTCACCCATACGCCGGGCACGCCGTTGACTTCGCCCACGATACGGGTTTCCGCGCCAAGTCGTTGTCGAACGCGCTGAGTCATTTCCTCCACTAACGCGGTGGCTGGCAACGGCACGATCAAGTCGTCGGGCTCTAGCGGATAGACGCGGATCGATTCGTCTTGCGCTAGATCGGTCAGCAACGCGCGGCGGCTGTAGGGTGCCGAGTGCAGGATCGCCGCGCGCGTCACGTTGACGATCGAGGCGATTTGCTGCGCGAGTTGCTCGGCCCTCGGCGTGATTTCAAGGGTGCGAAAGGTCAGCACGAAAGCCGTCAGGCTCAACGTGAGCAACAACCCGATCAGCAAGAAGGTTCGCCAAAACAATCCGCCAGGCAGCAATGCCCGACCACGCGAGCGAAACGCCGCGCGAAGCGTACCCAGAACGGGCGAGGGGGACGAAAGCGCGTTCAGTCCTTGCCCTCGGGAACGAAGACGTAGCCCAAGCCCCAGACGGTTTGAATGTATTTAGGCTTGGAAGGATCGGGCTCGACGATTTTGCGTAGGCGCGAGATCTGCACGTCTAGGCTACGGTCGAACACTTCGTACTCGCGACCACGCGCGAGCTCCATCAGCTTCTCGCGCGATAGCGGCACCTTGGGATGCCGGGCAAAGACCTTGAGCACCGAAAACTCGCCCGTGGTTAGTTCAACCGCCACTTCGTTTTCCCCGTCCTTGCGCTTTAACGATCGGGTTGCGAGGTTGAGCGTGAACTCGCCAAACGACACCGTGATGTCTTCTTGCGTCGGCGCGCCGGGGACTTCAAGCGGACCACGGCGGCGAAGCACCGCGTTCACGCGCGCCAATAATTCGCGAGGATTGAACGGCTTGGGCAAGTAATCATCGGCGCCCATTTCAAGACCGATGATGCGATCCACGTCCTCGCCCTTGGCGGTCAGCATGACGATCGGAGTTTTATCGCCGGCGCCGCGTAGACGGCGGCAAATCGATAGCCCGTCCTCACCAGGCAACATCAAATCGAGAACGATCAAATCGAACCGCTCGCGCATATAAAGCTTGTTCATCGCGGTGGAATCCGCGGCGACGTAGACGGTGAAACCTTGCTCCGTTAAATATCGGCGCAACAAGTCGCGCAAGCGCTCGTCGTCATCGACGACCAAGATGCGTTGTGAGAGGGCCATGAAATCCTTCTTATGTACGACGTTAAAACGCGCGCAAGTGTAAGTGCGGCTCAAGCCGTGACAACTCGATGATTCAGAGACACCCAACAGGCTGTTACAAATCTTACCCTGGGTGTTGCCTAGAGATGAGCGATGGTCATGACGTTCATGAATAGACTGCGTACTTCGTCGTGTTCGCTCAAGTTCCGTTCGTGTTTACCTCGTCCTCTATTCAATTCAGCCGCGCTGCTCCCATGCGATTAACGGTCGTTGGCAATGTACTTGGCTTGGTATGGGCGATCGTCGCCACGTTGATATCGTGCAACGCATACGCGCGTGATTCGGTGCGCACCTCTCGCTCGGGCGTTTCGGAAATCGGAAACGTGCAACGGGTAAACAATGGCCGCATCTTGAGTTCACCGTCATCCGCCCGCTCGTCGCCTGATTACGACGAAAACCTATATGCGCCGGCACCGCTTCAACCCATTCCTTTCGCACCCGTGGATCCCCGCGTCGAAAACGGGTCTTCCGCGCGAATCGACGGCCGTATGTCGGTCGAAGAACGGCGTCGTTTGCGACGGGAAATCGACGAGGCCGGACGCGATATCTATCGCTCGCGGCGTTGATCTAACGTTTAGGTAAAACCGCCAAGGCGAGCGTATTGCTCGCATACAATTCGGGCATGTCTACCAACGGCCCGGCCATTCTCGTCTTTGATGCTTCCACCGAGGTGGTGAACATCGGTTTGACGGCTCGCGGCAAGGTGTTTTCGAGAACCATGGCTGGCGGCGCGGAGTCGTCGCGCACCTTGTTGCCGGGTATTGAAACCCTACTTGAAGACGCCGGACTTACTTTGTCCGCGCTCGATGCGATTGGATTTGGCGCGGGTCCGGGTTCCTTTACCGGTGTGCGTTCGGCGACGGCGGTCGCGCAAGCACTGTCATTCGCGAGCGGCCGTGCGCTAATTCAAATCGGTTCGCTTGATGCGCTTGCGCATAGCGACGAGAGCGACGCGCGTTGGATCGTTGCCGCGTTGGATGCGCGGATGAGCGAGGTTTACTACGCTTTGTATCGACGAGACGCGGGAGTGTTGATTAATCAAATCGCTCCGTCCGTCGCCACGCCGCAAGCCGCGCGCGAGCAATTGGATGCCGTCACGTCATCGTCATGGCGAGCGGTAGGCGCCGCGTTGCTGTTGCGCGGAACGGCGGTGGATACCGACAACCCCAAAACCCTTGCCGCCGATATGTTGATCGAACGCGCGCTTGACGCGTACGCGCGCGGCGCGCTTATCGATGCCGCTAATGCGCAACCGCTGTATGTACGCGATAAGGTCGCGCTTACAACGACGGAGCGCGAAGCACTGCGCGCCACAACGCCTTAGCGCACCATGGTTGCCGTACCTCGTACCAAACTACGCTTCATGCCAATGAGCATGGAGAGCCTGGACGCCGTGATGGCGATCGAGGTCGTGGCGTATCCGTTTCCGTGGACGCGCGTTAATTTCGCCGACTCGTTGAAATCGGGGTACAGCGCGTGGCTGATGTTCGAGGACACAACGCTCGTGGGTTATGGCGTTTTCATGCTGGCGCTTGATGACGCGCATCTTCTTAATCTCACCATCGACCCAATGCTTCATTCGCGTGGCTACGGCGCCGTGATGCTCGCCGAGCTGATGCGGCTTGCCAAGAGTCACGGCGCGGCGCGCATATTTTTGGAAGTACGGCCGTCTAACGGCGCGGCGCGTCGTTTGTACGATCGAACGGGCTTTAAAACGGTGGGCATACGTCGCGGGTATTACCCGGACCACCACGAGCGGCGCGAGGATGCCATCGTCATGGAGCGCACGTTGTGAGTATCGAAGCGGATGATCGACGGGCCGCGTTTCTGCGCGAGATGGGTATCAGCGAATGGATGCCGAAATCGCGCGGCGAAGAAGCGCCATTGATTTCTTCTGAAAGCACCGTGATCGACGCGGCTCCAACGCTTGAACCCGAACCGTTTGCTTCGCCGCTTGTTGTCGATGACGCCATCGCGCGGCGCGAACGTATTTCGCGGTTGGACTGGCCGACGTTGCGCACCGAGGTTGCCGGCTGTGTGGCGTGCGATTTATGCAAGAGTCGACGTCAAACCGTGTTCGGCGTCGGCGCCGAGCAAGCGCCTTGGATGTTGATTGGCGAAGCGCCCGGCGCGGAGGAAGA
>DASTRU010000217.1:0-9868 GCA_035761045.1 Burkholderiaceae bacterium
CTCGTACCCGTTGGTGAGACGCACCTTCGCAACCTTGCGCAAGGCAGAGTTCGGTTTTTTAGGAGTTGTGGTGTAGACGCGAGTGCAGACGCCGCGCTTTTGCGGGCAGTCATTAAGCGCCGGGCTCTTGCTCTTAGCGCGCTCCATAACGCGCGGCTTGCGAACGAGTTGGGCAATGGTCGGCATGTCCAGTCCAAATTGGGGGCGATGCGCCTACGATTAAATGGCGCTACGCAATCTTTGAAAACCGGAACCGGAGGGCGCGCCTTACGGCGCAGCAATGGGGGGCGATAACACCAACCAAAGAGCGCCGGGGGAACGCACGCAGCAGGCTACAACTTAACTGCGCAAACCCCGGTTACAGGGAACCGCGATTATAGTCATGACGCAAGGACTCAGTCAACGAAGCCGCCATCGATGCAACACGTTTTCGAAAGTGCCTTATTCAGCAAGCGGCATGGGGGCTGGCTTGGGTCGTTGCCCCACCTCCACCACGACACGCTGCTCTTTCTTATTTCGCACAAGCGTTAGTTCCGTCTTGGTGCCAGGCTTGATTTGAGAAATGAGATTGAGCATCGCGGTCGAGTCAGTCACGCGGGTTCCACCCACCGAGATCAACAGGTCACCGGTACGCACACCAGCCTTCTCCGCGGGCCCGCCGCGGACCACCCCAGCAATGATCGCCCCATCCCGACGCGGCAAGTTAAACGCCTCCGCGAGCTCGGGCGTAATGTCTTGCGTCTCCACTCCGATGTAGCCGCGCACCACCTGACCAGACGACACGATGCTGTCGAGCACTTGCTTTGCCGTGCTCGCCGGCGTGGCAAATCCAATGCCAAGCGACGTCCCAGACCTTGAGTAAATCGCGGTGTTAATGCCGAGCAAATTGCCGTTCACATCCACCAAGGCGCCGCCGGAGTTGCCAGGATTGATCGCGGCGTCGGTTTGAATGAAGTTTTCAAAAGTGTTGATACCGAGCTGGCTTCGCCCAGTAGCCGAGACGATGCCCATCGTCACGCTCGAACCAAAGCCGAAGGGATTACCGATAGCCAACACCACGTCACCCACTCTAGCCTGTTCGGACTGAGCGAACGCGATGGAAGGAAGCGCGGGCAAATTGATTTTCAGTACGGCAAGATCAGTCTCGGGATCGGCACCGACAACGGCTGCATCGGCCTTGCGCCCATCCGAAAGCGCGACCTCAATTTCATCGGCCGCCTCCACAACATGATTGTTCGTGAGCACGTAACCCTGAGCACTGACGATAACGCCCGACCCAAGGCTTGCCGCTTGCTCCGCCTCGTTGCCTTGGCGGTCACCGAAGAACCGCTTGAACAATGGGTCGTCGGAAAACGGGTTTCCGGACCGGCGCACTTCCTTGGTCGTGTAGATGTTGACGACCGCAGGCATGGCCCGCCGCGCTGCCTCCGCATAGCTTGACGCCGTGACGGCGCCTCCAGCCGAAACCGGGGAGATTTGCTGCGTGATGACGGGCACCCAATTGCTTCGCGAGGGCAACCACTCCGGCTTGAGCGTGGCGACAACGAATAACGCCGCCAGCATCACGGTGGACGCTTGCGCAAAAATTAGCCACAGCCGCCTAAACATCACGGAGGCACCTTTCAAATTGACAAGACATGTCGATTTTAGGCGACGTTGTTTGATAAGCCGCCAACCCAGAACTTAGCGCTTTAAGGAATCGCGGATCTCGCGCAATAAGAGGACGTCCTCGGATGGCCCCGCGGACGCCGGATTCAAATCGATCGACCCTTTTGCTTTATTAATGAATTTGACAAGAAAGAAAATCGCGAAGGCGAGCAAGAGAAAGTTAATGAGCGCCGTCAAAAATGCTCCATACCCGAACA
This sequence comes from Burkholderiaceae bacterium, assembly GCA_035761045.1. GTDB lineage: Bacteria > Pseudomonadota > Gammaproteobacteria > Burkholderiales > Burkholderiaceae_E > DASTRU01. The sequence goes on from DASTRU010000217.1 coordinate 1,866, forward strand.
CCGTGGCGCCCGCCTTTACGAGGGATTCGTAAGTCATCGGACCGGAATACCCCTCGGGCAATTTGATGATCCAAAAAAGATTAGTGAAATCGGGTTTACCGATAACGGCACCGATGATCGGGTTAATCAGGTCGCGCACGATGGAGTCCACGATTTTGCCGAACGCGGCTCCGATAATTACGCCCACCGCCAGATCGATCACATTGCCGCGCACGGCGAAATTACGGAACTCTTTTAGGACGCTCATATCCACTCCAAGGGTAACGTTTAGTCGATAAAGCGATTTTGCACGGAGGAACGGATGGGGCCGACCTTTCGTGGCTTTAATTGATTCCGTTAGAATCGCGTGTTGCACTAAGCGCAAGTCGTTAAGCAACTTAGGCTTTTCATCGCGCCGCGGTCGCGTCAGCTATCTAAAAGCGCATCGCTTCACGGCACGACTCCCTCCGAGGAACGCATCCATGAGCACCCCATCCACGGCCGCCCCACAACCTTCGGGCGACCTGCCGGTCGACACCTCGCGTCGCACCTGGTTGACCCTCACCTGCGGCGCAGGCGCGATCGCCGGTGTTGGCGTTGCCACCCCGTTTGTCATGAGCTTCGAACCCTCCGAACGTGCCAAAGCCGCCGGCGCGCCCGTCGAGGTGGATGTGACCGGCATGCAAGCCGGCGAACTCAAGACAGTGGAATGGCGAGGCAAACCGGTATGGATCTTGAAACGAGATCCATCAATGCTAGCTTCGCTAAAGAAAGTGGATGGCGAGTTAGCCGATCCAAATTCCCAACGTCCTGGTGTCACACCAAAATTCGCGCAAAACGAATGGCGCTCAATCAAGCCTGAGTTTCTCGTGGTGGTGGGTATTTGTTCGCATCTCGGCTGCTCTCCGTCGTCTCGTTTGCAACCGGGTCCGCAGCCCAACCTGCCGGACGATTGGCAAGGCGGCTTCCTCTGTCCGTGCCACGGCTCGACATTCGACGTGGCTGGCCGGGTCTACAAAAACAAACCGGCGCCCGACAATCTCGAAGTGCCGCCGTATCACTACGTATCGGACTCCCGCATCCTTATTGGCGAGGACGGCAAGGCATAACGCAATGCGCGTTCACTGCTGACACTGATCCTTGGAGACACGCATGGCAAACACGAAGGTCGCCCCAAACGCGCACATCGGTAATGAAACTCGCGCCGACAAGTTGCTGGCTTGGGTGGACGAGCGCTTTCCGCTCACGTCCACCTGGAAAGCCCATTTGTCCGAGTACTACGCGCCCAAAAACTTTAACTTCTGGTACTTCTTTGGTTCGCTCGCGCTGCTGGTGTTGGTGATCCAAATCGTCACCGGCATTTTTTTGGTGATGAACTACAAGCCGGACGCGTCGCTGAACTCGTCGGGCATTCCGGTGGCCTTCGCAAGCGTTGAGTACATCATGCGTGAAGTGCCCTGGGGTTGGTTGATTCGCTACATGCATTCAACCGGTGCTAGCGCGTTCTTTGTCGTGGTGTATTTGCACATCGTGCGGGGCTTGATTTACGGCTCGTATCGCAAGCCTCGCGAGCTCGTATGGATTTTTGGCGTCGCCATCTTCTTGTGCCTCATGGCCGAGGCCTTCTTCGGCTATCTGCTTCCTTGGGGCCAGATGTCGTATTGGGGCGCGCAAGTCATCGTGAACCTGTTCGCGGCGATTCCATTCATCGGCCCGGATTTGGCGGTGTGGATTCGCGGTGATTACGTGGTCGGTGATGCAACGTTGAATCGCTTCTTTGCGTTCCACGTAATCGCGATTCCGTTGGTGTTACTCGGATTGATCGCCGCGCACATCATCGCATTGCATGAAGTGGGGTCGAACAATCCGGACGGCGTTGAGATCAAGACTCACAAAGACGACAAGACCGGTATCCCGCTCGACGGCATTCCGTTCCATCCCTATTACACCGTGCATGACATTTTGGGCGTCTCGGTGTTTTTGATGGCGTTCTCGGCGGTGGTGTTCTTCGCGCCAGAACTGGGTGGTTATTTCCTCGAAGCCAATAACTTCATTCCGGCCGATCCGTTAAAGACGCCGTCGCATATCGCGCCGGTTTGGTACTTCACGCCGTTTTACTCAATGCTGCGCGCCACGACCGATACCTTCACCTGGGCATTGGTTGCGGGAGCCGTGTTGGGCGCGGCCGGGATCTTCTTGCGCGCGCCGTTCAAGCTGCCCATTCGCTTAGCCGCAACGGTGGTGCTACTTGCCGTCGCGGTTGCGTTGCGTATTTTCGACGCGAAGTTTTGGGGCGTGGTCATCATGGGCGGCGCGGTGGTGATCCTGTTCTTCGTGCCATGGCTTGATCATTCGCCGGTCCGCTCGATTCGTTACCGGCCGACTTGGAACAAATGGCTGTACATGGCCTTCTTCGCCAACTTCGTTGTCCTTGGCTACTTGGGCATTCAACCGCCGTCGGCCATTGGTCAAATCATTTCTCAAGTCGGCACCTTGTTCTATCTCGGCTTTTTCTTGCTGATGCCGATTTGGAGTCAATTAGGTTCGTTCAAGCCGGTACCCAGTCGCGTTACCTTTTCAGTGCACTGACACGAGCTGAACAGGAAAGAAAATCACGATGAAAAAGCTGCTTGCTCTGCTCGCCTTCGCAATTGGTACCGCGGCGCCGCTTGCGCATGCGTCCGAGTCCTCGATATCGCTCGACCATTTCCCGGCGCACAAACTTAAAAGCCTGCCGGCGCTGCAAAACGGCGCCAAGTTGTTCGTTAATTACTGCCTTAATTGCCATGCCACCTCGGCCATGCGGTACAACCGCTTGCAAGAGCTTGGCCTGACACCGGAGCAAATCTCCGAGTCGCTGCTGTTTTCAAGCACGAAGGTGGGCGATCTCATGACGATCGCGGCGAAGCCCGCCGACCAAAAGGTTTGGTTTGGCGCGCCGCCGCCGGATTTATCGCTCACGGCTCGCTCGCGCTCGAGTCCTTCGGGGAGCGGCGCTTCGTGGATCTATACCTACTTGCGTAGCTTCTATCGGGACGCCGAGCGTCCCACGGGTTGGAACAACACCGTGTTCGCGAATGTGAACATGCCGCACGTGTTGTGGGAGTTGCAAGGCGCGCGCACCCTCACGCAAGAGGAAACCAAAAAGGTGGCCGACCCTGCGACGAAGTCCGAGAAATGGGCACGCGTCACCACCACGTGGGACGAGTTCGGTGTCAAAACCGTCAAGCAAGATGCATTACCCGAGGGTGGTCATTACCACGAAGGTATTGGTCGGATCGATTGGAAGGCGCTCGAACCCGACAAGGCGCGGGCATACGACGAACAGATTGCTGATATCGTGGCTTACATGTCGTGGGTCGCGGAGCCCGTGCTTTCAACACGTTATCGGCTGGGCGTGATCGTGCTGATGTTCCTCGGCGTGTTTAGCGTGCTCGCATGGGGTTTGAATCGCGCGTATTGGAAAAACATTAAATAAACGGACTTTGCGCCGTTGGACTCATCGCGGCGCGACCCCTCACGAAGGTGACCTCGAAGGTCACCTTCGGCATTTCTAGGGAACAGTAATGATGATTTTGTACTCCGGTACCACCTGCCCTTTCAGCCAACGTTGCCGTCTCGTTCTTTTCGAGAAGGGCATGGACTTTGAAATTCGCGATGTCGATCTCTTCAATAAGCCCGAAGACATCAGCGTGATGAATCCTTATGGGCAAGTACCGATTCTCGTGGAGCGCGATCTCACGCTATACGAATCAAACATCATTAACGAATACATCGACGAGCGCTTCCCGCATCCGCAATTGATGCCGGCCGATCCTGTCGCGCGCGCGAAAACGCGTTTGTTTCTGTTCACGATCGAGAAGGAAATTTTTTCTCACGTGAGCGTGTTGGAAAACCGTAGCCCCAAGGGTCAGGAAAAGGCGCAGGAAAAAGCACGTCAATCGATCCGCGATCAACTCACGCAACTCGCGCCGCTATTTCAAAAAAATAAGTACTGGCTTGGCGAGGATTTTTCGATGATCGACGTTGCCATCGCGCCGCTGTTATGGCGCCTTGATCATTACGGCATCGAACTGCCCAAGAGCGCGGCGCCCGTGATGAAGTATGGCGAACGTGTGTTTAGCCGACCGGCGTACATCGAAGCGCTAACACCTTCCGAAAAGGTAATGCGCCGGTAAGACTGACAGTAGCCTTCTTCCAAGCGTAGACTGCCGCCATGGCTGACATCTCCACCAAGCCGTATCTCATTCGCGCGCTATACGAATGGTGCGGCGATAGCGGCTACACGCCGTATATCGCTGTTCAAGTGGATGAGCGCACGAAGGTACCGCGCGAGTTCGTGAAAAACGGCGAGATTGTTTTGAACGTTTCCCCGCTTGCCACCAACCGATTGGTGATTGATAACGAAGCGGTGAGCTTTCAAGCGCGATTTGGCGGCAGCGCGCGTGATTTGTGGATCCCGATCGACAACATCGTGTCGATTTACGCGAAGGAAACTGGGCATGGCATGGCATTCGAAGTGTCTAAAATGCCAGCCGTGCCGATGGACGAGGCACAGAGCAACGAGGAGCCGCAAGAGCGCAAACCGTTGACGGCGGTACCGTCGTCTGACACCGATACGTCTGAGTCACCGCCCTCACCTCCACCGCCGTCACCCGGTGGACGACCGCAACTTAAGCGCGTGAAGTAACGAAAGAATTAGGGTTGTAGTAAACGCCGCCTTAGCTCAGTTGGTAGAGCAACCGCCTTGTAAGCGGTAGGTCATCTGTTCGAGTCAGATAGGCGGCACCACCTCATGAAATGCTTGCCGTTGCGTGACGGTGCAATTCAATATTCCCGCGCGACCGACGTGAGCTCCAAATGCACATGCTCATTAAGCGAGCGAAAACCTACGCGGCGATACACCGCAGACGACGTGGGATTCGCCGTGTCGGTGAACAAGCTAATCACTCGCCCGCCTCGGACGCGTTCTTCCATGCATATGTGGGCCACCAGCGCTTGCGCGTAGCCACGCCGACGGAACGTGGGCGGCGTGTAGACGGGACCGATGCGAGCGCCATGCGGCGCGATGCGCACGATGCCCGCGTAACAAACTGGCTCATCACGCTCGTCAAGCCACATACGTACTTCGTCGGCGACGATGCGATTGCGTATTAAACGACGCGGATCATCGCCATCGCGCGCTAGTACACGCGCCTCGTGCATGAACATTCTTTGCCAAACGGTCAGGACTTCGAGATTCGCCAATCGAGCGTGAATGAATCGACCGCGCGCGTCTCCCGCGATTGGCAAACCCGTTAGTTCAAACAACAACAAGCGCATGTGCTCACGCGCCGTGCAGGGCAACCCTGCCGCAAACGCGAGCGCGGCGTCGCGCGGACCCACGACGGTGCGTAACGCCGAACCATCGGGCCATGAACGTGCGATCTCGGTGAGTGCTTGAGCATCGTCTCCGCAGGGAAAAATATTTACTTGCGATTGCAATGCGAGAGCCGTGATTTCTCCGTCGCGGCGTGCGATGACCAATCGTGCCGTGGGTCGGGATGGTCCGATTGCCCAGCCTCGCGTGGCGTGCGCGGCGACCTGATTGAGCGCGTTGATCGCGACCGTATGGTTGGCTTCGTCGCGCGTCATCCATGCGATGGCGGCATGGATCATTTGCAGTGGATCGTCGATCGTTTCGATCGCGAGCACGCGCCGTGTCCTTAGTCTTGCGCGGGCAGACCGATGCGTCCGGCCCATTCGCGGCCAAGCGTATGGTCGACCTCGAGCAAATCGAGCACACGACCCACGGTGTGGTCGACCATCTCGGCCAATGTTTGCGGGCGTTGATAAAACCCCGGCAGCGGCGGAAACACGATGCCGCCCATCAAGGTGACGGCTTCCATGTTGCGGATGTGCGCGAGGTTGAACGGCGTTTCGCGCACCATGAGCACCACGCGGCGGCGCTCTTTCAAGCACACGTCGGCGGCGCGCGTCACTAAGTTATCGGCTAAACCGTGGGCGATGCTCGCGAGTGTCTTCATCGAACATGGCGCGATCACCATGCCGTCGGTGCGAAACGAGCCGGACGCGATGCTCGCGCCAACATCGCGCACGTTATGCGCGACGTCGGCCAGTGCTTCGACATCGGGCCGCGCGAGATCCAACTCCTGCTTCACGTTAAGCACGCCGGCCGGCGTAAGCAGAAGGTGCGTCTCGACATCCGCTTGCTCGCGCAACACCTCGAGCAAACGCACGCCGTACACCGCGCCCGTGGCACCAGTAATCGCGACGACGATGCGGCGTCGGCGTGAACGCGCGGCCGCGAGCGATGTGCTCAACCTTGCGCGGGCGCGTCGGTTTGCTTGAGCAGCGCCTGAAGTTCGCCCGATTCAAACATCTCGCCCATGATGTCGGAGCCGCCGACGAACTCGCCGTTCACGTACAACTGCGGAATCGTGGGCCAGTTCGCGTAGTCCTTGATGCCTTGGCGAATTTCGGGATCGTCAAGCACATTGACCGTCACCACGTCGGCCGCGCCGGCGGCTTTGAGCAACGCGATCGCGCGGCCCGAGAAACCGCACATCGGAAATTGCGCGCTGCCCTTCATGAACAGCACCACGCGGTTTTCCGTCACCGTTTTTTGGATGAACTCTTTGGCGTCCATGCCTTACTCCTTCGCATCGTTATCCCACCGATCATAGTGGGTTGGTCACCGAGCTGGTTTGACGGCTCGGCCAATAACTGCCCGCGACCATGCCGACGGCGCTCGCGAGCACGCCAGCCAATTGCGGCGGCATGGCGGCATCGGGCGCGACGATCAGCATGCCGATCCAGACGATCAAGCCTGCAAACATCGACAACATGCCACCAAGCGCGTTCGCGCGCTTCCAATACACGCCGGCCACCAAGGGCACGAAGGCGGATACCAAGGTGACTTGGTAAGCGTTTTCGACCATCTTGAAAATCGACGCTTCGGTGTTGAGCGCGTAGACGAGCACCAAGGCGGTGAAGCCGAGCACCACCGAGCGCATCAAGCGCAGGAATTTGCGGTCGTCCATGGCAGGAAACATCGGCTTAAGAATGTTTTCCGCGAAGGTGATCGACGGCGCGAGCAAGGTCGCGCTCGCGCAGCTTTTGATCGCCGACAACAACGCGCCAAAGAACATGATCTGCGCGAAGACTGGCGCGTGGTTGATGATGAGCTTGGGCAAGATGAGCTGCGAATCTTGTTCCAAGTACTTCGCGACCAACGGCGCGTCGATCAAGGTTGCCGAGTAGGCGAGAAACATTGGCACGAAGGCAAAGCCGAAATACAGCACGCCGCCGAGCACCGACGCCCACATCGCGATCTTCGCGGTCTTCGACGACATCACGCGTTGAAAGACGTCTTGCTGCGGAATCGAGCCGAACATCATGGTGATCCACGCGGCGAAGAACCCGAGGATCGCGGTGACGTTCATTTCGGGCCAGAACTCGAACTTGCCCGATTCGGCCGCGTGTTGAATGACGGTGGTCACGCCGCCCGCGCGGTCGGAGATATCCCAACCGATGTACAACATGCCAATCACGATGACGACCATTTGCACTAAGTCGGTGATCGCCACCGACACCATGCCGCCGAACAGCGTGTAGACAAGCACGCTGGCCGCGCCGAGCAACATGCCGAGCTGAGTCGAGATCGCGTCGTTGGAGACAACGTTGAACACCAAGCCAAGCGCCTTGATTTGCGCGCCCACCCAGCCGAGATACGACACCACGATGGCAAGACTCGTCACGACTTCGACGGTGCGGTTGTAGCGGCCGCGGTAATAGTCGCCAATCGTCAACAGCTTTTGCCGATACAGCGGCACCGCGAAGAACAAGCCGACGAGGATCAAGCACAACGACGATCCAAAGGGATCGGCGATCACGCCTCTTAGGTTTTCTTTAAGAAAGGTGGCGGGAATGCCCAACACGGTTTCCGAGCCAAACCAGGTCGCGAACACGGTGGCCGTCACCACGTAGAACGGCATCGCGCGACCGGCGACCGCGAAGTCGGC
>DASTRU010000218.1:0-2230 GCA_035761045.1 Burkholderiaceae bacterium
TCCGACTCGCCTTGGGCCTCGCGTGTGGACGCGAGGAGCACCACCGGCCGCGCATCGCCGGCCGCCCGCCGCCATTCACGTCCGCGCTCGAGCAAGGCGGAATCGATCGCGACATCGAACTTCAGATTGCCGGCCACGACGACGTTCGGCGCCTCGAACGCGCGCAAGCGCTCGGCATCGGCCTCGGTTTGGGCGACGACGCAGGCGAGCCGTCGCGCGGCCGCGCTGAACAACGCGTTGAACCGCGTGCCGCGCCGCGCGCTACGCATCGACAGCCGCGCATTCACCAACGCCACCGGCACCCGGGCCGATTCGCACTCGGCCAGCAGGGTCGGCCAAATTTCGGTTTCCATTAGCAGCCCAAACGTGGGCTCGAATCGCCGCAAGAAACGGCGCATCGCGAACGGCAGGTCGTAAGGCAAATAGACGCTGATCAGCCGACCGTCGGCGATCAAATCCGCATACGCCTGACGCGCCGCCTGCCGCCCGCCCGGCGTCATGTGCGTGAGAAGAAACGAGGCGTTTGGATGCGCCGTCGCGAGCGCATGCACCAGCGGCGAAATAGCGCGTGTCTCGCCGACCGACACCGCATGCAGCCAGACCAATGGCTTGGGCGGCACCCCGTCGTCATACCAGCCGAGCCGCTCGCGCCAATGCAAGCGATAGCTCGGCTCGTTGCGCGATCGCCATAACAAGCGCGCGAACGCGAACGGCAGCGCCACGCGCCATAACCACCGATAGCCGCGCTCGTTCATGGACGCGGGCCGATCAACGCATCAACGCGCATGCCGCGTCCACGACGTCGCGCACCGAGGGCGGCGCGCCCGCGTCGCCGAGATTGCGATGCGGATGCATCGTCATCACGCCCACGTGCGCGGGCGAGGTGGCGACATAAATCGACACGACCGGCGCGCCCACGGCCGCCGCCAAGAACACAAGCCCCGTGTCGACCCCGACCACGACCGACGCGCCCGCCAAAATGCCCGCCCATTGCACCAGCCCATAGGTTTCGGCCGCGACGCGCACGGGCGCATGGCTCGACGCGCTGGAGGGATCGTCGCCCACGGCCGCCGCCACGCGCTGCGCGCGCTCGCGTTCCACCTCGTTACCCCAGGCCAACACGCAGGCGCAACCGCGCGCGGACAACGCCCGCGCCACCGCGATCCAATGCGCCTCGGGCCACAGCTTCTCCGTACGCGCCGTGGCGGTGAGCAGCACCGCATACGGCACGGCGGGCGGCAACTCCGCCGGACGTTGCACGGCGGGCTCAAGCCCATAGCGCGGCGGCCCTTCGCGCGTATAACCCAACGCGCGCGCGGCTAAATCGCGATACCGCTCGACCGCCACGACTTGGTCAAAGCGCGGCGCATCCACCCGCCAATCGTAGAACCACGACGCGGCCGCCTCGCGGCACGCCGGCCCCGTCCACCCAAAGCGAACGCCACGCGCCATGCGCGTCACCACCGCGCTTTTGATCAACGACTGCGTATCGAGCACCGCGTCGTACGACTCGGCGCGCAGCGCGCGCAAGAACGCGCGCACCTGCGCATGCGTGGACGATGCGAACGGCGCGCGCCGCCACCGCCGACCCGCGTACCGAATGGTCTGCCGCACGCCAGGATGCAAGGCCACGAGATCGGCATACGCGTCTTCGACGACCCAATCGATCTCGGCGTCGGGACGCGCCAAGCGAATGTCGGACACCACCGGCAGGTTGTGCACGACATCGCCCATGGAGCTTAGTTTTACTAGGAGGATGCGCAAGGGGGGAACGTAGAATCGACGACCTTTAATACGCCTGGATGCTACCGCAGGCGTAAACCACTTTTTATTCGCTTATCGCATGGTGCTTGTGACCGGCGGCGCCGGCTTTATTGGATCGAACTTCGTGTTGCGCTGGATGGCAACGCGCGATGAGCCATTAGTGGTGGTCGACAAACTGACCTACGCGGGAAGACGCGATCGACTGAACGCCGTCATGCACGACCCACGCCTACGCTTCGTGCAAGCGGATGTTGGCGAGACGCATACGATTCTTGCGCTATTGGAAGCTCATCAACCACGCGCTATCGTCCATTTGGCGGCGGAAACGCATGTCGATCGCTCGATTGCCGGTCCGGGCGAATTCGTACGCACGAATGTGGTGGGCACGTTTGGCTTGCTCGAAGCGATACGCATTTATTTGGATAAGCGCGGCGCGACCGAGCAAAGCGCGTTTCGCTACTTGCAC
>DASTRU010000219.1:0-8302 GCA_035761045.1 Burkholderiaceae bacterium
CATCGCCGGCTCGCTCGTGGGCAGTTCGGGCGCGATCCTGAGCTACATCATGTGCAAGGCGATGAACCGCTCGTTCTTTAACGTGATCTTGGGCGGCTTTGGCGCGGCGCCGGGCGCGGCGGCCGCGGGCGCGCAAACGCAACGCAGCGTGCGCAGTGGCTCGCCGGACGACGCGGCCTTCTTGCTCGCCAACGCGGAAACGGTCGTCATCGTTCCGGGCTACGGCCTCGCGGTCGCGCGCGCTCAACATCCGCTGAAGGAACTCGCGCAAAAGTTGACGGAAAAAGGCATCACGGTGAAATACGCTATCCACCCCGTGGCGGGTCGGATGCCTGGCCATATGAACGTGCTGCTCGCCGAAGCCGAGGTGCCGTACGACCAAGTGTTCGAGATGGAAGACATCAACGGCGAATTTGGCGATACCGACGTGGTGCTGGTGCTTGGCGCCAACGACGTGGTGAACCCGGCCGCCAAGGACCCGAAGTCGCCGATCGCCGGCATGCCGATTTTGGAAGCGCACAAAGCGCGCCAGGTCATCGTCAACAAGCGTTCGATGGCGTCGGGTTACGCGGGCTTGGATAACGAACTGTTTTACATGGATAAAACCATGATGGTGTTCGGCGACGCGAAGAAGGTCGTCGAAGACATGGTCAAGGCAGTCGAATAAGCGTTTTATGGGCGCGAGCCGTCGGCGCCCTCGGCACCGACGGCACCGTTTAAACAGCGCCTGATGACAACAAAAAGCTCTCGCTTCATTACCTCGTCCCTTCTGCGTTGTGCCCCGCTGATCGTGGCTAGTTTACTGCCAGCGTGCGGTGGTGGCGGCGGTGATTCAAACCAAACCGCCGTTTCGCAAGATCCTCCTCAAGCACAATCGCCTTCACCCGCACCGGCGCCCGCCTCGTCCCCCGCGCCCTCTTCCGGTTTCCCCGCGGTTACGCCTCAATCATCGTGTTCGTTGCCGAATTTCGTGCAGACCGTGATGCAAGCCGTCAATGCGGCGCGCGCTCAAGCACGAACCTGCGGCACCACCGAATACGCGGCCGCGCCGGCCTTGGCATGGAACGACAAGCTGTTCAGCGCGGCGGCCGGCCATTCGCAAGACATGGCGACCAATAACTACTTCAGCCACACGAGTTTGGATGGCACGACGTTTGGTCAACGCATTAGCGCCACGGGCTATGGTTGGTACTTCGTCGCCGAAAACATCGCCAAGGGTCAGCCCACCGTCGCCGCCGTGATGGATAGTTGGATGAAAAGCGCCGGCCACTGCGCCAACATCATGAACAAATCGGTGGCCGATGTTGGCGTGGCGTGCGTCAAGTCGTCTTCCAGTTCTGGCTATTACTGGACGATGAATCTCGGCCGTCCGCGATGACGATCGCGATCATCGCGGCCTTGCCCGAGGAATTGGGCGCGCTGTTGACCGACATGAGCGCGGTCGAAGTGGAAACGGTCGCAGGTCGCCAGCTTCACCGTGGACGGTTTGGCACGACGCCAGGCGTGGCGGTGTTGTCGGGCATTGGCAAAGTCGCGGCGGCGCTAACCGCGACACTGTTGATCGAGCGTTACGACGTCACCGATATTGTCTTCGTTGGCGTGGCGGGGGCGGCCGATCCAAGGTTGCGCATAGGCGATGTCGTCGTCGCCAGCGAGTTTGTTCAGCACGATATGGACGCTTCGCCGTTGTTCGAACGATTCGAAGTGCCATTGACCGGCCGCTCTCGCTTCGCGGTGGACGCCTCGTGGCATGCACGATTAACCGCCGCGACCCACGACTATCTAACGCACGATTTCGCGGCCGACATCGACGCCGACACGCGCCATGCGTTTGGGCTCGCGCGTCCGGCGGTCCATGCGGGATTGATCGCCTCCGGCGACGAATTCGTCAACGCGGCCGACCGAGTAGAAGCGCTGCGCGCGGCCCTACCCGGCCTGCTGGCGGTGGAAATGGAAGGCGCGGCGGTCGCGCAAGTGTGCGATGCGTACGCGGTGTGCTTCGCCGCCTTACGCACGATTTCCGACACCGCCGATCACGCCGCCGCGACCGACTTTCCGCGATTCATCGAACACGTCGCCGGCCGCTATGCCCATGGCATCGTGCGGCGCTTGTTCGGCATGCCCGCCTAATGCGTGACGACCACCGGACACGACGCGGCATGCAGCACCTTGTTCGACACGCTTCCCAGCAGCAAGGACCCCAGGGCGCCCGCGCCCCGGCTGCCGAGGAAGATCAGCTTGCAGCCCATTTCCTGCGCTGTTCGCACGATCAATCCGGCCGGGTCGCCAACATCCCGGCGCTCGATGACGGGCAGCCCGGCGCTTTTCACGCGCTCGCTCGCGGTCGCCAAACTCTCGTCTTGCACTTGGGTGTAGTACTGGTCGAGCAAATCCGGCCCGCCCAACCCGCCGCCCATCGCCGCCAACGACGGCAAGGGCGTGCGAATCGACAACAACACGACTTCGCACGGTTCTCGAAACGATTTCGCCATTTCGATCAACGTATCAAGAGATCGGTTCGATGCTTCCGATCCGTCCACCGCAGCTAGTACCCGGTCCATGGTCGCCTCCTCTCGCGCAAGCGAGTCGTCAGCATGTTGTAGACCGATCACCGCTGATAATCAATCAAACGGACACATTGCCGCGTGGGGGATAATCGCCAGAACGATGTTTCTTTCTTCGCCATGGGACTCACGAAAAAACTGAGCGATCGTTTGCGACGCGCGTTGGAAATTCATAAGCCGCGTCAGCTGCCTCCGGCCGGACCCGTGCCGCGGTATGGCGCCTACATTGCGAAGACCGATGTACGGATCTGGATCAACGAAGAGGTTTCCTACGATTTGTGGTGCTGGCTCGTTGATCGAGGCTGGCGCGAGATCGACCTGGCCACCGACCGGCGCCGTTATCGCGCGGCGCGGCCGTCGGCCATCGACGAACTCGCCTTCGCCAATCTCGCGCATCGCGAGGAAGTGGAGGCACGGCTTCTCGCCACCGCCGAGATGACCGAGTTTGAACGCAACCGCAAGGCTCAACCGCAAAAGCAGCGATAGTCGATGAACGCGATGCGCTTGTACTTCAACAAAACCTCGCCCTACGCGCGCAAGGTTCGCGCCGCGGTGATCGAACTGGGCTTGACGGACGATATGCGCATGCACGAGGTCGATCCATGGAGCGATCCGCCCGAGCTGTTGACGGCCGCGCCGCTCTCCAAGGTACCCGCGCTCATGTTGGACGACGGCTTGGCCTTGACCGAGAGCGAAGCGATCGTCAGACGGCTTGATCGGCTCGTGGCCGAGCCGTTGCTGTACCCCGCGCACGTGGCCGACACCGACGTGCGCGCGGCGCTCGCGCATGGCGTGATCGACGCGGCCTTCGTCGCAGTGCTCGAAGACCGACGCCCGCAGGACAAACGCTGGGACGCCTGGCCCGCGCGCCAACACGCGGCGATTCAACGCGCGCTCGACGCTTTTGAAAACGCGTTGGAGCCGCCGCCCGAACGCTTCGACGCGGGTGATCTGAACCTCGCCGTCGCGTTGGGATATTTGGATTTTCGGCACGCGGCCTTGCATTGGCGCGACGGACGACCGCGCTTGAACACGTGGTACACGCGAATCGCGCAACGACCGAGTCTTGTCGCGACACGGCCGGAAAGTTAAGCGCGGCGCATCACCGTGGAGCGCCCAGCAACCACGCGGCGATCAGCGGCAGCAACAGCGTGGTCACCAAGGCGTTCAAGCCCATCGCCAGCGCGGCGAACGCGCCCATCTCCTCGCTCACGAGAAACGCGCGCGCCACGCCTTGCCCGTGCGCGGCCAGCCCCACCGCGAAACCGCGCACCGACGCATCGCCAATACGCAAAACGTTGAGGACCGAGCGCGCGAGCGCGGCGCCGACGATGCCCGTCAACACGACCGCCACCGCCGTCAACGACGGGATGCCGCCGATTTTTTCGCTAATGCCCATCGCCACCGGCGTCGTCACCGACTTCGGCGCGAGCGACGCCAAGGTTTGCCACGACGCGCCGAACAAGCGCGCGACCAACACCGCCGATACCGCGGCGGTCAATGACCCCGCGAGCAGTCCAATGCCCAAGGCGCGCCAATGCCGCCGCAACTTGGGCGCTTGCTCGATCAACGGCACGGCCAACGCGACCGTGGCGGGCCCGAGCAGAAAATGCACGAACTGCGCGCCTTCGAAGTAGGTGGAATACGTGGTGCCCGTGGCGAGCAAGAGCGCGACGATCATCACCACCGCGATCGCCACCGGATTAACCAGCGGATTAAAGCCACTGCGGCGGTACAACGCAAACGCCGAGAGGTACGCCACGAAGGTCAACGTCAGCCACAACAACGGCGACGCCGACAAATACACCCATACATCGCTGACCGGCGTCATGCGTCGTCCTTTTTCGTCGCGCGGCGCATGAGGGCGTTGACGGTGAGCGCCGTCACGCCAATGGCCAGCACGGTGCTGATGACGATGGCCGCGACGATCGCGAAGCCTTCGTCGGACAAACGCTGCGCATGCACCATCACCCCCACGCCGGCGGGCACGAACAACAGGGAAAGATGCTGCGCGAGCGTGAGCGCGGTCGGGCGCAATCGCGCAAGCAACGAGGGCCATGCGAGTAACGTGGCCGCCAACAAGGCCAAGCCGAGCACCGGTCCGGGCAAGGGCAAGCGCAACAGCGCGACGATGGTTTCGCCAGCCAGCTGAAACCCGAGCAAAAAGGTAAGTGCTTCGATCATGGGCCGCGATCTTATCGGCCCACGCGCGTCATGTGCGGCTCGCGAGCGCTTCTTCGACGATTTCGATCCAATGCCGCACCGGCGTCGTCGTGCCCGATTGCAAATGCACGATGCAGCCGATGTTGGCCGACACGATGGCTTGCGGTTCGACGGTTTGAATCGCGCGCAGCTTGTCGTCGCGCAATCGATAGGCGATTTGCGGATGCAAGACCGAGTACGTTCCCGCCGAGCCGCAACACAGGTGGCTGTTGGGCGGCAACCTAACCTCGGCGCCCAAGGCGGTCAGCAGCCCTTCGACGGCGCCGCGCACTTGTTGTCCGTGTTGCAAGGTGCAGGGCGGATGAAACACGAGCTTGCTAAATGGCAAGGTGCCGAGTTTGTCGGCCAACGCCGAGCCAAAGCGCGGCAAATATTCGGCCAAGTCGAGCGTCAACTCGCTGATGCGCTTTGCCTTTTCCGCGTACGCGGCATCCAGGCGCAGCTTGCGGCCGTATTCCTTGACCATCGCGCCGCACCCCGAGGCGTCGATCACGATCGCTTCGGCACCTGCCTCCACCCGCGGCCACCAGGCGTCGATGTTGCGCTTCATATCGGCTAAGCCGCCGTCGTGGTCCGACAGGTGATAACGAATCGCGCCACAACATCCCGCGCCCTCGGCGCGTACGGCTTGCACGCCCACCGCGTCGAGCACGCGAGCGGTGGCGATGCCGATGTTCGGTTGCATCGCCGGCTGCACGCAGCCTTCAAGGACGATAACCTTGCGCGCATGCGTGGCGGTGGGCCAAGCCTTCGTCGCGCGCCGCTCGGGCACCTTGTTGCGCAAGACGGCGGGCAGCAGCGGACGCAGCCGTTGGCCAAGCTTCATCGCGGGCCCGAAGATCGGCGAGGTCAGCCCTTCCTTGAGTAGGCCGCGCATGACGCGTTCGGTCCACGGCCGGGGCGCGCGTTCTTCGACCACCTTGCGACCCACGTCCACCAATCGACCGTACTCAACGCCCGAAGGACAGGTGCTTTCGCAATTGCGGCACGTCAGGCAACGGTCCAGATGCATGCGCGTGCTGGCCGTGACTTCCTTGCCCTCGAGCGCCTGCTTCATCAGATAAATGCGTCCGCGCGGTCCGTCGAGCTCGTCGCCCAACACCTGATAGGTCGGACAAGTGGCCGTGCAAAACCCGCAATGCACGCAGCGGCGCAACACTTCCTCGGCCTCGTCGCCTTCGGGCGTGCCGCGAATGAAATCAGCCAGTTCGGTTTGCATCGAAAGAACTTAAAGGTCGGCGTAAAGCCTGCCGCGGTTGAAGATATTGGCCGGATCGAATTCGGCCTTGAGTCGACGATGGATAGTGAGATTGACGGCTGGCAGCGGCGTCATCCATGGCGGCGGCGCGCCCTCGCCCGTCCATCGCCACAACGTGGCGTGGCCGCCAGCGCGCACCACCGCTTCGCGCACGCGCTGCGGCGTTAGCGTGCTGCGAATCCAGCGTTGCGCTCCGCCCCATTCGACGATGCGTTCGCCGGTTTCAATTTCGAGTGGCGGCGTGACGGACGGCAGGCTCAAGCGCCACAAGGCGCCGAGAGAGTCGCTCGCCGCGCCAAACAAGGCATCGCGCTGCTCGCGTACATCGCGCCACAAGGTATGCGCTTGGTCATCGGCAAGACGTTCGCCGCCCAACTTCGCGCTGGCGGCATCGACCGCGGCGGCCGCGCCCGACAGCCGCACGCTCAGCACGCCGTCGCGCCGCCCACGCCATACGCTTGCCGAAAGCGGCAACGGTTGTCCCGCCCATGCGTTGATTTGGCGAATTGCCCGCGCCTCGCTCAGTTCGAATTGCAAGGTGCGTTCAACCGCTGGCAGCGGCAGCACCTTGAGCGACACGTCGGCGATCACGCCCAGCACGCCGAACGATCCAGCGAGCAGGCGGCTCACGTCGTAACCCGCCACGTTTTTCATGACCACGCCGCCAAAGCGCAATACATCGCCGCGACCATCGACCAACCGCGCGCCCAATACAAAGTCGCGTACCGCGCCGCTTGCCGGGCCATAGGCCGTGCGACGCGGACCCGACAATCCCGCCGCGACGACTCCGCCAATGGTGGCAAGCCGAGCCGGCTCCGATGCATTCGCGCCAGGCGCCAACGTGAAATGCGGCGGCTCGAAGGCAAGCATTTGCCGGCGTTCGTTTAATACGTCCTCGATCTCGCGCAGTGGTGTTCCGGCGCGCGCGGTGATGACAAGCTCGCTCGGCTCGTATTCAACGATGCCGGCGTGCTCGCGCACATCCAGCGCCTCGCCTTGCGGCCACGCGCCGAGCCACGCTTTCGAGCCGCCGCCCGCGATACGCAGCGGCGTGCTCGATGCCGTGGCCGCGCGAACTTGGTCGACGATGCGTGCAAGCGTTGGTTCGATAGCCGGTGCCCGCGCGTGTTCCAACGTCGCGCTCATAGGCGCTCCAGATCGGCGAACGGCAGCTTGCCGGCCGACACCTTCATGCGGCCGTACTCGGCGCAACGATGCAAGCTTGGAATGCCCTTTTCGGGGTTGAGCAGCCGCGCTGGATCGAACGCTTGCTTGACGCCCATGAAACGCTCGCGCTCGCGCGCGTCGAACTGCACGCACATTTGGTTGAGTTTTTCGACGCCCACGCCGTGTTCGCCGGTCACCGTCCCGCCCAACGTCACGCACAACTCGAGGATCTCGGCGCCGAAATCCTCGGCGCGCTTGACCGACTCGGGATCGTTGTCGTCGAACAAAATCAGCGGATGCAAATTGCCGTCGCCCGCGTGAAACACGTTTGGGCAGGCAAGGCCGTATTTACGCTCCATCGCTTGAATCGCCTTGAGCATTTCGCCCAAGCGTTTGCGTGGAATCGTGCCGTCCATGCAGTAATACGCGGGCGAAACGCGGCCGGCGGCGGGGAACGCGTTTTTGCGTCCGGCCCAAAAGCGCAGCCGTTCGGTCTCGCTTGTCGATACCTGAATGCGCGTGGCGCCGGCCTCGCGCAACACATCGCTCATGCGCGCGATTTCGTCGTCGACTTCCTCGGGCGTGCCGTCGGATTCGCACAGCAAGATCGCCGCGGCGTCCAAGTCGTAGCCAGCCTTCACGAACGGCTCGACCATGCGGGTGGCGGGCTGGTCCATCATCTCCAAACCCGCCGGAATGATGCCCGCGCCGATCAAGGCGGCGACCGCGTTGCCCGCTTCTTCCACGTCGTTGAAGCTCGCCATGATGCAACGGGCCAATTGCGGTTTGGGCACGAGCTTGACGGTGACTTCGGTGGCCACGGCCAGCATGCCTTCGCTGCCGATTACCACCGCCAGCAAATCCAATCCGGGCGCGTCCAGCGCGTTGGAGCCAAACTCGATGGGGTCGCCCTCCATCGTCAGCCCGCGCACCTTGAGCACGTTGTGCACCGTCAACCCGTACTTCAAGCAATGCACGCCGCCCGAGTTCTCCGCCACGTTGCCGCCGATCGTGCAGGCGATCTGGCTGGACGGATCGGGTGCGTAATAGAGGCCGTGCGGCGCGGCCGCCTCGCTGATGGCGAGGTTGC
>DASTRU010000220.1:0-17698 GCA_035761045.1 Burkholderiaceae bacterium
ATACCTGGCAACCACGTCCGCGCACAAGGAATGCGGGTGCGTTGGCGGGATATTGGTCGTCGCCTTTCGCGTATGTATGACAGCCACCGGGAATAAGGCGATGAGCACGTTCGCGTAACTGTTGTTCGTCGAGAGATTGCGTAATGTCGGGCATGTGGAGCCTCATAAAGCGAGCGCGGCGGTCATGCGAGTAAAGACTTCGTCGAGCGCGGCGCGCCAATGCGCGGTGCGAGCGCGTATGTGCTCGCGCATCGCGGTTTCGTGATGCAGCGTGTACTCAAGCCGAGCGACTAAACCGGTAATGGATACGTCACGAAGGTCCATGCAGCATTGCGACAAATCAAGTTCAAGCATGAGCTGCGAAACCTTAGGCAACGGCGCGACCGCGACGACGGGTGTTCCTGCAACGAAAGCAAGAATGGCACCGTGCAATCGCGATGCCAGCACGACGCGCGCGGCGCGCGCTTCTTGCAAATACGCATCCACGCCTTCGATATCGCGAACCTCCCAGCGGCCATCGTAACGCTCGTCGATTAGCGCCGTGACGCGTTCCACGGCGCTGCGATCCATCTTGCTTTGCGTGCAGACGAACCGTACGCGCAGTCCACGGTTCATCAACCAAATACTCGCGCTCGCGCATGCCGCGAAATACGGTTCGTCTTCCTCGGCGGCATCGTGTGTCCACGTCGCGGCCGCGATGGGACTCACGATCGCGTAAGGTGCCGCGGGTAAATGCACGGGTGTTCGACCGTTGCGATCAAGCGTGAAGGCAAGATCGGGACACACTTCGCTTGGGGCTCGTAAGCCTAACGTGCGTAAATGATCCAAGGTGCGCCAATCGCGAAACGCGCGATAACGAGCGCGTTTGAGCACGCTACCGACGAACAAGCGACTTAGGCGAGTATCGATCCGGTCCAAACCCACGCCCAACACGGCCACCGGCACGCCACGCAAGGAGGCGCACCACGTCCACGCCCACAAGGAAAAGGGGTGACCCCACGGCCCGCCCCAAAACTCGTCCAATTGCCCGCCGCCCGAGATGATCAACGCATCCAAGGTGCCGACGAACGCAAAAATCTTGGCGAGCGACAGGATGCGCGTGCCACAGGCGCGCCCTGAATGGGGTTCCAACGGAAAAGCCTGAATGCCATGCGTGCGTCGTGTGTCGTCGGGCTCGGGACAAATGCCAATCGGCTCGATATCGGCATCGTGCTTGCGCAAGCGTGCGATGACGGCGCCTTGAATCGCGGTATCACCGAGATTGCGGCTGGAGTAAGGTCCGAGCAACCCGACGCGTTTGGTCATGGGCGCGCGATACTTAAACACGCGAGACGGAACTAGTGCGCTCGCGCATGTCGCGCCATACGTCGCTCAAATCCCAAAACAAATGGTGCGCGGCGAATCCGAGCGCACGCAGTTTTTCGCGCAAGCTAATGCGCGCGGTGCAAATGCTGGCGAGGTAATCGCGATGCCGACGCAACGTCGAATGACGATTGGAGGATGACGATTGCGGATTGAAAAACTCCTGCGCGGCCGCACCCTTCAACAATCGCGAGAATGTATTGCCTCCCATGCGCCGATATAGCAGCACTTCCGGCAGCAATACGAATTGACCAGCCAATGCAAGCTCGGCCATCAAGACTAAGTCGCCCGCGGGATAGGGCCGATCAAGCCCGGTGCGACGCAGTACGTCGAGGCGGATCAAGCCGCTTTGCGCATTGTTGAGCGCCAAGGTGCGCACCAGGCGACGAAAACGATCACTCGCGCGGTCGTCGAGAATCGCGATGTCGCCTTGGTAAATCGTCTCGTACCCGGTGTCTTCATCGACTAAGCAAGTATGGCCATGCGCGAGCACGGCGGTCGGGGCGCTTTCAAGCGCATGCACGCAACGTTCGAGAAATCGTGGCGCGCACCAATCGTTACCCGATGCCCATTTGAAGTAACGGCCGCGCGCTTCGCCGACCACGAAGCTCCAATTGCGCGGCGCGCCAATGTTGGTGGATTGACGAATGACGCGTATTCGGTCGTCGCGACGCGCGAACTCGGCGCAAATCGCCTCGGTGCCATCGGTCGAGGCGTTATCGGACACGATGATTTCAACATCGGACAACGTCTGCGCAAGCAATGACTCCAGCGCATGCGGCAAATAACGTTCAGCGTTGTAGACCGGCACGCCCACGCTGACGAGAGGCGTTCGAGAACGATGGGACGAGACGGTATTCATCGCGTTAAAGGTTTAGAGAATGAGCTTGCGAGCATGAAAGGCTTCGGCGAAACCGCTGGGCGCGCGGCATTCGATGCCCCTTATGTACATCAAGCTTTCAAAGGTTTGAGTGGTAAACCACGCACGCGAGCGTTGCGTGCCGAAATGCTTCATTAAATGCGTGACCTTGCGACGCGCGATGCGCGCATCCAACGGCACATACGTATTCGGCTGGCCCAGATCGCCCTCGTACTTAGGAATTTCGTACTCGAGTACTAATTGATTGCGAAAGGTTTGCCAGGTGAGTTCCGCGATCGTGCGATGGTCTTGATGTCGATCTTCCAGGCGATGCGTCAGCACGATGTCCGGATCGCCGCCTTCCACGCGCAACTGCTCGAAGAAACGTTTTGCTCCCGCGTATTCGGCGGGTAAGTGACCGTCGGTGAATTCGCCCGTCACGATGTTGAGCGCGGCGGCGTTACGCAACAACGCGCGGGCGCTGCGCCGTGCTTCCACGGCGCGTTCGCCGTGCGCGCTTAATACGGCCCATGTCACGTGCAAGGGTTGTTCGCGCGCGAGCCATGTCAGCAATGTTCCCGCGCAACCAATTTCGATGTCGTCGCTATGCGCGCCCAAGCACAACACGCGCAAGGGTTGGTTGCTGGATGGGAAATCGAGTTTCAGCATGTCGAGGTACACGCGCGTGTGGGAGAGGCCGTGATCGTGGCGCTTGGCGAACGTTCGTTGGTGGGAAGTGCAAAGGTAAATAACGCATGGCCGGCGATCACCGCCACGTGCTGACGACCATCGATCGCATACGTGATTGGTGGGCCTTTGATCGGCGCGCCCAAGCGCACCTGCCATAAGGTTTCACCGCTATCGGCGTCCAATGCGAAGAATCGGTCACGATGCGCGGCAAATACCAAGCCTGTATCGGTGGACAGAATTCCCGAGACGACGCGATGCACGTCGGCGATCCCACGCTCGAGGTCGACCGACCACCGAATGGAGCCGTCGCGTGTATCGACCGCCTTGATCATCGCGGCCGCGGGATGCCCAGCCGCGTATTGATGCGTGCCGCCCAAGGCTTTGCTGCCATTGCGCTCAAGATCGGGATCGTCATGAAAGAAGATGCTGGCGGAATCGACGGCGGGCACGAAGACAAGTCCGCGCTTGGCGTCGAACGATGGGGGCCACCAGTTGGTGCCGCCGGTCACCGAAGGCCAGACCAACGTGCCGTTTCGACTCGGCCGGGATTCGCGGCGAATCTTGGGGCGGCCGCGTTCGTCGAAGCCATCGTTCCAGGTTTGCTTGACGAACGGTTGCGCGTAGAGGAATTCACCACTCGCGCGATCCAGCGCGTAGAAAAATCCGTTGCGATTGGCTTGTAAAACGGCCGGGCGTTTATTGCCGCGCCATTCGATGTCGGCCAAGACCGGCAATTGCACCGCGTCCCAATCGTGTTCATCGCCGGGGGTGAACTGGTAGTGCCAACGCAACTTACCGGTTTTAGCATGCAGCGCGACGATGCTGTTGGAGTAAAGATTGTCGCCGGGGCGTAAATCGCGTTGATAAACGGGGGAAGGTCCGCCCACGCCCCAATACACAAGATCCAATTCAGGGTCATACGAGCCGGTGGCCCAAGGCGGGGCGCCGCCCCGCTTCCACGAATCGCCCTCCCAGCTTTCGTGTCCCGGCGTGCCGGGCCCGGGCACCGTATGGAAGCGCCACAACTGCCGACCATCGCGCACGGCAAGCGCGGTGATCGCGCCTCGTATCCCGAACCCGCCACCCGCGACGCCGACGATGACTTTGTCATCGAACGCGAGCGGCGCTCCGGTGATCGAGTAACCCTCGCTCCACTCGGCGATCTTCACCTCCCAACGCTTGCGGCCGGTGAGCGCGTCGAGCGCCACGACCTTGGCATCCAAGGTCGCGACCACGACGGTGTCACCCAATACCGCCACGCCGCGATTAGGTTGACCACAGCACAACGGTAGCGACGACGGCACGGGCCGTTGGTAATGCCACAGACGACTGCCTGTTTTTGCATCGAGTGCGACCACGCCCTCGGGCGATTCGGTCACGAACATGATGCCGTCCGCGACGATGGGCGTGGCTTCAAGCGACACATCGCTACCGCGCAATTGCGCCGCCCATTGCATGCGCAACGATTGAATATTGGATGGATTGATTTGCGCGAGCGCGCTATGCCGATGCCCGCTCAAGGTGCCGGCGTACGTCAGCCACTCCGATGGATGTTGTTGTGCATGCACAAGTGTTTCGGGCGACACATCGAAACGTCCGAGCTTTTGGCCGTATTTCTCGGCGGCGGCCCGCGCGCCGACGCGGCGCAGCCAGGCATGCACTTCCCATACTTCGGATTCGCTGATTTTTTGTTCACTCATCGCGGTGCCCGGGCGCCCCCATTTCACCGTCGAGAAGAACGCCCAATCCGACTTACCCGCGACCGACGCCACTAAATCGGGGCCGCTTTGCCCGCGCCCGGTTTCGCCGTGGCAATGCGCGCAACTGCGTCCATACACCAACGCGCCGCGCTCCATCGCATCGCTTTCTTCAAGCCGATTCACGATCTCGGCGTTGGCGTTCGGATTAATCGCGAGATTGGCGAGATACACCGGGCTGCCCGGTACCAACCACCGCACGAAATCCTTCACCGGCAGCTCGGGCAGATGACCCCGCAATTTGTAATAGATGACGCGAGCACGCCACTCCAGCACTTCAACGTTGAAGACCGCGACAACGAAGCCAATCAACGCCGCGAGCACGACGCCGAAGAAAAACGGTAGCAAGCGTTGCTTCATCACCTGGTCCGCGACGCGCTAATTTTTCTTCCACACCGCCCACGGACATTCACCCCGACCGTCCATGCGATCGAAGGTGATCTTGTCCTTGAAGGTGTCCATCGATTGCCAAAAACCGTTGTAGTGCCGCACGGCGAGCTTGCGTTGCTCGATCAGGCGCGCGAACGGTTTCTCGACAAGCTCATCGCCGTCCTCGATGACATCGAAGATGCCTTGCCGCAAACAAAAGAATCCACCATTGATCCAAAAATCAGTATCGCGAATTTGGCCGAACCCGGTGACTAAACCGTTGGGATCGGCTTGCACCGAATGAAAACTTTGCGCGGTGCGCACGGCCACGAAGCTTGCCGTCGCATCGCTTTTTTTAAACGCGGCGACGTGCTCATCAAGCGGTAAATCGGAAAGACCATCGGCGTAATTCGCGAGAAACATCTCCTCGCCTTCGAGAAACTTGCGCACCTTCAATAAGCGTTGGCCGATATTGGAATGCAAGCCGGTGTCCACGAAGGTAATGCGCCAATCATCGATATCGCTTGAAAGCATTTCGATCTTGCGACCACCGCCACTC
This sequence comes from Burkholderiaceae bacterium, assembly GCA_035761045.1. GTDB lineage: Bacteria > Pseudomonadota > Gammaproteobacteria > Burkholderiales > Burkholderiaceae_E > DASTRU01. The sequence goes on from DASTRU010000220.1 coordinate 5,597, forward strand.
ATGACGAAGTCGTTGGACATGCATTCGTTATAGCGAAGGAAGTATTCGCGAATCATGTCGCCGCGATACCCGAGCGCCAACACGAAGTCCTTATGACCAAAGTGCGCGTAGTAGCGCATGAGGTGCCACAAAATAGGCCGCACGCCGATGTTGACCAACGGCTTAGGAATCGTGTCGGAATGCTCGCGCAAGCGCGTGCCAAGTCCACCACAAAACAACACAACCTTCATCCTTGAATCTCCTGCTGGGGCATGTCGTGATCTTCGTCAATGGGCGCGACGAGGCCCGCCGCGATAAGCGCGCGCGCGGCCGCTTCGATGGACGCGCGAGGCAATCCCGATTTGGCGGCAATGTCCGCCACGCCGTGCGTGCCATCAGATTGATTGAGCACCCACAGCAACGCGTGTTCGAACTCACCAGGGCTCGTGCCGCCCGTGCTGCGAAATAACCCCCGCTTTCCTAACCGCGGTTCGCCCACCGGCGCGAGATTGCGCAAACGACGATTACCGTCGAGCGTGGCAAAGATGCGCATCAATGCATCGAGCGATTGCGCGTATGCATCGGGGTCGAGTAAGTCGAGGTTGTCGGCCGAGGTGTGGTACTGGGCGAAGGCGTCATGCCCAGAGCGGCTTAGGCGGCCGAACGCCAAGTCAACGCCAGGCGAGCAAAACTGTCGCTCGTCATAGCCGTAGGGCGAAAAGTCTTCGATGCGCGCGTGCTCATCCAATGAACGGACAACCGCGGCGCTAATCGCATCGATCTCGGTGTCGCCACGCCGGCTGCGCTTGAACGTGAGCGGCCCCGAATCGGCGAGCGATCCGATCGAGAGCCCAGCGCGCACGCGCGGCAATACGTCCGCATTGCGCGCGATCCACGTAATGGCTCCAATCGTTCCGGGCGCGAATACAAAACGGTAGGTGAGATGCGGCGTTTGACGCGCGATTTCTTGCACAAGCACGGCGGCGGCCGCGATGCCGCTTGCGTTGTCATTGCATAAAGACGGATGACATACGTGCGTGAATATCAATACTTCTTGCGCACTGCGCCCGCGAATCACGCATTCACCGTACGTTAAATGTCCGGGTTCGAGCGTGGTGTCCACGACCACGTCGTATTCACCTTCGGGAAGCGTGTCGAGTTGGCGTTGGCTTAAACAAAAGCCCCATGCCTCGCGCCAATAACTCGTGCGGTAGGGAATCCAATCCGGTTGATCGGGCCGCGTGAATAAGTGCGCGCGCAATGCGTCGAGCGTCATGCGCGCGCGCACCGGCACCGAGTAACTCATGAGGTGCAGGTTATTAGCATTGAAGTCGACGACGCGTCGGCCCGACATGTCGGCGATATACGCGTCACGGACATTCCATTCGCGTGGCACTTCCCAATCGAGCACCGGAGTGCCGCTGGGTACTTCGTGATTGACGAGTGGGATGTACCGCGCGACATGCGCCAACGTTTCGCGCACGCCGTTGCCGGTGATGCTTCGGCAAATCGGAAACAACGCATGCACGAGTTCAGTCGCGCGCGCCGCCATGCGTGGCGGATCATCGAGAACGCCTAATGCGCGACCAACGCCAAGCACGTCCTCGGCGGAGGTAACGGGCGTTGGCGCGCTGGCGTTCATCACGCCTCGACCTCGGCCAAGGCGGGCCCCGTCATGCCGGCGAGGCGGTGCTCGATCGTGTCCGTCACGCGACGAGCGAGCAGGTCCCAGTCGTAACGCGAAGCACGCGCGCGTCGCGCATGAATGGCCACGGGATCACGGCGATGCGCGATCGCGTGTTCAATCGCATTCAACCATTGCGTGTCATCGTTGGCGCGCGCGACGACATCGGCATAAGCCTTCACCGCGTCGATCGGCGTGGCGACCACGGGCAGACCAGCGGCTAAGTACTCTTTAAGCTTGAGTGGATCGATGTAGCGTGTGTATCCGTTGTTCTCGTAGGGCATCAGGCCCACGTCGAGATGCTGCGCATAGGCGGGCAACGACGTAGCCGGGCGGCCGCCGAGCATGTGGACATTGGGTTCGGCGCTTAGTGCTTCGAAATCATCTTGCTTGCCCGCGAGTTGTCCGCGCGGACCAATCATGACGAACGACCAATCACGACGCGCGCGCGCAAGGCGCGTCAATCGCGCTAAATCGAGCTGTCGCTTGACGACGCCAATGCAACCAATACGAGGATGTTCGATGGCGGCTAAGTCGGCCGGCTCCGGATGATCATCGACGAAGGCGGAATAATCGACGCCGTTGGGAACCAAGGTCGTGTTCGCGTTCAGACTGCCCTTTTTCGCGAATAAGGTTCGCGAATGCACGAAGACTTGATCGACACGGCGGATCAAATTCGCCTCGCGCGGACTAACGGGTAAATCAACATCGGAGAACGTGTACTCGTCATCGATGTGATAGCAGCTCAAGTGGTGAGGCGTGTGTTCGAGCGCCTCGGCGAATGCATCGCGCCAGATGTACAGCACGATGCGGCGCACGCCTCGCTCGCAAAGCCGACGCGCGGCGGCGGTATAACGAAGCCTAAGCGCGACGCGACGCGCGATCGCGGGCTTGTAAAACTCCGCGTCGAACATGCCGGGCGTCAATACTTCAAGACCGGGTAACGGACTATAGAACTGACGCGAATGCATGAACCGCGCGCTGTCGGGTCTCCAGTAATCGCGCCATCCAGCGGCGGGCTCAAGCCACACCACTGGCCAACGACGCGCAACCCGCCGCAATAAATGATGCCGCGTGGTCCATACCGAATCCCATGCATCGGGGACGACGGCGATGACGCCGATGTCGTTATCGCGCCGCTGATTCATTGAAACCCCAACACGCGGGCACCGAGATATCGCAAAGCTCCGCGCAACATGGCCGTGCAAGGTCGCAAGGCGGCGCGAGCTTGTCGACTAATGAATCCGGCCTGGCGGTATTCACGCAACGTGCGGATCAGCTCCCAATACATCCACTTGACCATCGTGAGATCGCCGCACAATAAGTATTTGCAATAGAACGCGCCTCGTCCCATGAGGTATTGCTCGTTAAGCTTTGCCACGGTGTTTGAATCACGGCGACCGTGCGCATGCAATACGACGATGGACGGGTCATACGCCACGAGATGACCGCGCCGCAGGAATCGATAAAGCAGTTCCAAGTCGTCACCGGAGCCGACATTGGAGCCGGGACCAAACAACGCATCCATGCGGCCAATTTGCCGTAGTACATCAGTACGCATGACCAAATTGCAGCCAAGCACGGGAATATTTGAGGGACTGAAGTCGGTACGGTCAAACAACCGCGCGTGTTCGGACGTACGAATCGTGACGGGCACGTCCGCGACGTCGAACAACTTGACCATGCCGCCCCAACACACTCGCGCCGGCTCGTGCTTTGCATGACGAGCGATCGATACGATCCAATCGGGCGTGACGACGATGTCGTCGTCCGTGAGCGCGACTAAACGACCGCATACCGCGTCGATTCCGAGATTGAACGCGTAAGAACGTCCCGCGCGAGGTTCATCGAGCAAACGCACGCCAACGGATATCGTCGGGGCGATCGACTCAACCACCGCGCGGGTGTTGTCGCGCGAGCCGTTGTCGACGACCACGATTTCCCAGTTGAATCCCGGCGGTGCTTCGCATAACGCCAAACTTTCAAGCAGGCGTTTGAGCGAGGCGGCGCGATCGCGCGTGCAAACGAGAACGCTTAGCTCCAAGCGCGCCTCGAATCGAAATCGGGATACGACGCATCGCGCTCGGCGATGCACGTCACCGGCATGGGCCACGCGATGCCAAACGCTTCGTCATTCCAACGCACGCCGTCGGCCAACTCGGGCGTGTAGCGATCGGTCATCATGTAAAGCACGGTGCTTTCATCGACCAACGATTGAAACCCGTGCGCGACACCTGGCGGAATGTAAAGCGCGACGCCGTTGGTCGCATCCAACTGCACGGCGGTATGTCGGCAAAAGCTCGCCGAGTTCGCGCGCAGGTCGACGATCACATCGTGCACGCGACCAGCGATGCAGCGCACGAGCTTGCCTTCGAACGACGGCCGGCGTTGCAAATGCATGCCGCGCAACGTGCCGGCGCTTTTGTTGTACGAGAAGCTTGATTGCAGCATCTCGCCTTCAAGGCCGTGCATTTCAAATTCATCGCGGCACCACGCGCGCGCGAACCAACCGCGCTCGTCTTCCTTGCGGTCTAGCTCGATCTTGTAGGCGCCCTCGATCGAGAGCGGCGTGAAGATCATCGAGCGCTCCACATCAGGTTGTCGTTGACCTGACCGGTGCGCTGCAAGTACTTAAGCTGCTTCAAGCGAGTGAAGGCGCGAAACGCATACGTCTCGGCCGACATTTCGATGCGCTCGAATAAGCGACGCAGTTCATCGGCGCCCGCCGCCGCCGTCCAGCGCGACTTAAAGCCCGGCAATTGCGTTTCAATTTTTTGAAACGACACGCGATAGCTGCGGTTGTCGCCTTTTGGCGGACCGGCGCTGACTTCGCAGCCAGGGAAGGCTTTGGCCACGATGTCGGCGATTTCGCGAACGCGATAGTTTTCCGAGCTAGCGCCGACGTTGAAGATTTGGCCGTTCACCGCATCAACCGGTGCCTCCAAGGTGCAACGCACGGCCTCGCAAATGTCTTCGATATGAACGATTGGGCGCCACGGACTGCCATCGCTCACCATCGCGATCTTCTTAGTCGTCCATGCGAGCGCGCATAAGTCGTTTAGCACGATGTCAAACCGCATGCGCGGGCTTGGGCCATACGCGGTTGCGTTACGTAAGAAGCTGACGCAAAAGTCGTTCGAGGCCATCGGCTGCACGTCGCGCTCGACCATTACCTTGCATTTCGCATACGCCGTTTGCGGATTAACCGGCGAAGTCTCATCGAGCTCGTCGCCCTGCCCCACGCCATACACGCTGCACGACGAGGCATAAACGAAGCGCTTGACGCCAGCCGCGCGCGCGGCTTGCGCGATACGCACCGACCCTTGATGGTTGATCTCGTACGTGATCTCGGGACGGTTTTCGCCCAGCGGGTCGTTGGAGAGTTCGGCCAAATGCACGACCGCGTCGTAACCCACTAAGTCGGCCGGCTCGACCGCGCGCAAATCCTTAACCACGGTGCGCGGCATGGTGGGCAAACCGAGGGGATCGAGATAAAGACATCCATCGCGATAAAACCCAACGTCCAGTCCGGTGACGTCATGTCCGCGCGCCGTCAGCCAAACCGCTAGCCGCGCGCCGATATACCCTTCGGTGCCAGTGATCAAAACCTTCATGCCGCTCGTCTCCAATACGTTTTCTTAAAACACGTTCACTTCGGGAATCGGCACCACGAATTGGCCGCCCCATTCGCGGATATAGCTGGCTTGCTTGGAAATCTCATCGCGCAAATTCCATGGCAAGATCAACACATAGTCGGGCCGAGCTTCGCGAATCGCGTCGGGCGGCAAGATGGGAATACGCGTGCCTGGCGTGTACTTGCCTTGCTTGTACGGGTTGGCGTCCACGGTGAAGTCGAGGAAGTCGCAGCGTATGCCGCAGTAATTGAGCAAGGTATTGCCCTTGCCTGGCGCGCCATAGCCCACGACGCGTTTGCCCGCCGCTTTTGCTTCCACAAGGAACGCGAGCAATTTGCGCTTGGTCGCCTTGACCTGTTCTTCAAAACCTCGATAGCGCTCAAGCGTTTCAAAGCCTTCGTCTTGCTCGCGTTGTCGTAATCCGGTTACGCGTTCGCCAACGACTAATGCATCGTTTTCCGCATGACGCGCATAAATACGCAACGAACCACCATGCGTGGGTAATTCCTCGACATCGAACAACACCAATCCGTGATGCGCGAAAACGCGCTCGACGGTAACGAACGAGAAATAACTAAAGTGTTCGTGATAAATGGTGTCGAACTGGTTTTCCGCCATTAATCGTTGCAGATGCGGGAACTCCATCGTGATCACGCCATTGGGCGCGAGCAACGTTTTCATGCCCGCGACGAAATCATTGAGATCCGGCACGTGGGCGAGCACGTTATTGCCGAGCAGAAGATTGGGCTTGCCATGTTCTTGCGCGATCGCCGCCGCCGTTTCGCGACCAAAGAACCGAACGGTGGTGGGAATGCCTTTATCGATCGCCGCCTTGGCGACGTTTGCCGCGGGCTCGATACCGAGTACCGGCACGCCGCGCGCGACGAAGTGTTGAAGCAAATAGCCATCGTTACTGGCGATCTCCATCACTTTGCTGTTCGCGCCTAACCCAAAACGTGTCGAAACCGTTTCCACATAACGTCGCGCATGCTCGACCCAGCTTGATGAATACGACGAGAAATAGGCGTACTCGCTAAAGATTTCGTCGGGCGTGACGAACTCTTGCAACTGCACGAGAAAACACTGTCCGCATACATAGGCATGCAAGGGGTAAAACTTTTCCGCTTCGTGCAATTGCTCGGGCGCGATATGCGTTTGGCATAGCGGCGACATGCCAAGATCTACTAACGATGTCGACAACGGCGCCCGACAGAACCGGCAAGTAAAGCGCGTGCTTGATGAGGTGGTACTGGCGGGGCGGTCAGACAAATTCATGGCGATAGAACGGTCGAATAAAACAATGAACGATCAAATGCTTCGCACCAGCAGCGCGAGCCATTCATAAGCGGCGTAATGGGTATGTTCGAGCGCATGCACGCTGGGCAACCAACTTTGAATGCTGCGTGGATGCATAACTGGAACCAAGGTCGGCGCCACGGTGACGCGCAGACCCGCCGCCTCGAAATCGGCGCGCGCGCGTTTCACATCGAATCCATGCAACACCAAAACGACATGGCCGATGCCGGCCTTGCGCAACAAGGCCGCCGTGTTGCGCGCGTTCTCGCGAGTGTTGATGGCACGCTCTTCAACCCAGCGTACGGGCACGCGAAATTCGCGCTCAAGCGTTTCGCGCATCAAGCCGGCCTCGGTTTGTCCATCGATCGTGCCCGCCTGCCCGCCAGTGACCAGCACGGGAAGACGTGTCTCCCGTGCGAGCCACGCGCCGTACCGCACGCGTTCAAGCGTCAACCGCCCAAGCGTGTCGCTCCCGCCGTATTCGTCAGAGTCGGTTCGCACGCCACCACCCAAGATGACGATCGCGCCCGCGCCGCGTTGATGCACCGGGTCGTACAACGGCGCGTCGTTGAGGCTATCGACCAATAGCGTCGATATGACCGGCAAGCTCGCCAGTACGAGCGCGATCGCACTGGCACTAGCGAGAACACGACCAGTGCGTGGCCAGCGCCCCGCGATCGCCAAACCAAGCAGTACCAACAGCACGAGTCCGCCGGGCGGCAGCACGCAGGCCACCACGAATGTTTTGAGAAACGCTAAACCATCCATCGTTTACTTCATTACAGTCGCCATACGGTCAGGCCGCGCGCGCGCAAGGCTTTCTCGTCGGCCTGGCATTTCACATCGACATACAGCCCGCCTGGGGAAAGCTTGGCCACGAAATCGTCGATGGGACGCGCCTTGAAGTCATCGTGAGCCACGGCGGCGACGATCGCATTGGCCTTGGGCAAATGCTCCCACGCCTTGAGTTCCACGCCGTATTCGTGCATGGCTTCGTCGGACTCCGCCACCGGGTCATGCACATGCACCGTCACGCCATAGGATTCAAGTTCGCGAATCACGTCGATGACGCGCGAGTTACGCAAGTCCGGACAATTTTCTTTGAAGGTCAACCCAAGCACGATCACGTGCGAGCCCTTCACCGAAAAGCCGTTGTTGATCATCGTCTTGACCGTTTGCTCGGCCACGAACTTGCCCATGCCGTCGTTGATACGGCGACCCGCCAAAATCACTTGCGGGTGATAGCCGAGTTTGTCGGCCTTGTGCGTGAGGTAATACGGATCCACGCCGATGCAATGTCCACCGACGAGACCCGGCCTGAACGGCAGGAAATTCCACTTCGTGCCCGCCGCTTGCAAGACCTCGGTGGTGTCAATATTCATGCGATGGAAGATCAACGACAACTCGTTCATTAATGCGATGTTCAAATCGCGTTGCGTGTTTTCGATCACCTTGGCCGCTTCGGCTACCGCGATGCTCGACGCCTTATAAACGCCGGCCGTGATGATGCTGCCGTAAACCTGCGCGACACGTTCGAGTGTTTCGGGCGTATCGCCGGAGACGACTTTCACGATCTTGGTCAACGTGTGTTGTTTATCGCCCGGATTGATGCGCTCTGGTGAATAGCCAACAAAAAAGTCGGTCTTCCATTTAAGACCGGACTCGCGCTCAAGGATGGGAATACACACTTCCTCGGTCGCGCCTGGATATACGGTGGACTCATACACCACCGTCGCGCCCCGCTTTAGATGTTTACCGACCGACGTGCTGGACCCAATCAATGGTCCGAAATCTGGGTTGTGCGCATCGTCGATCGGCGTGGGCACGGCGACAACGATGAAATCGGCTTGCGCGAGACGCGCGGGATCGGTGGTGGGCTCTAGGCCCGTCGAGGCTTTCAAGTCCTCGGTCGAAACTTCCCCGGTGGGGTCGACATGACGCAGATAAGCGTCCACCTTTGCTGTGGAAAGATCGAACCCAATGGTCCGGTACTTCTTGCCAAACTCAACGGCGAGCGGCAAGCCGACATAGCCGAGCCCGACGACGGCGACAACGGTCATGATGCGTTAGTCCTAAGTGGAAAAAATTAAACGGCCGCCGAGGGGCGGCACGCGAATTGACGTACCGATTGAATCAGCGCGCACCTTCGCGAAACAAAATCACGCGCACGGTCTCGACAAGAATCAGCACATCAAGAAACAGCGAATGGTTCTTGACGTAGTACAGATCGAATTGCAGCTTCTTGCGAGATTCTTCAATGGAAGCGCCATAGCTATACCGTACTTGCGCCCAGCCCGTCACGCCAGGTTTGACGCTGTGACGCACGTCATAAAACGGTACGCGCTCTTTGAGTTGCTTCACAAAACTAGGACGTTCGGGGCGCGGCCCGACCAAACTCATTTCACCGCGCAGAACATTGATGAGTTGCGGCAATTCATCGATGCGGGTTTTGCGAATGAAATTGCCAACGCGGGTAATGCGTGCGTCGTTGCGCGTGGCCCATTGCGCCACGCCGTTTTGCTCGGCGTCGTTGCGCATGCTGCGAAACTTAAGCACGTTGAACGTGCGACCACCCAGACCCACGCGCTCTTGACGGTAAATGATCGGGCCAGGGCTTTCGCGACGAATCGCGAATGCGGTGACGAGCATGACCGGCGCGGCCAACATCAGCAGTACGATGGACACGGCGATGTCGAAGATGCGTTTCACGAATGAACGCATGGCGTGTTGCACGAAACCATTGCCGTAAATTAACCAGCTTGCCTTCAAGCTTTCCACCGGCACTTCGCCGCGCACACGTTCGTAAAAACCAGCCAGATCGACAACGGGTATGCCGTTGATACGGCACTCCAGTAGCTCATCCAATGGCATCACGCCGCCGCGCTGCTCGCGAACGGCCACGATGATTTCATCCACCTTGTGTAGCCGAACGGCATCGAGCAACGATTGCTGGGTTGGAAGTAACCGTGGGCGCAACTGAGCATCGGGATCTTGCGTGCCTGCATGACGAAACCCTACGACTGATACCTTTGGATAGCTCGGCGCCGTGAGATCGGCTTCGACATGACGCGCCTCGGTGCAGGCTCCCACGATGAGTACGCGACGCTCTCCAATGCCTAGATCGCCAAGACGCAAAAGAACCTGACGAATCACTACGAGCCCGCCCAACAAGAACAACAAGGTAAACCCAATGGCCTCTCGCGTTTGCTTGTTTCCGTCGGGGATCAAGGTGAAGGCGAAGTAGGCAATGGGCGAGGCCAACGCGAGCGCGAGAATCGCACGGCGAACCAGTAGACTGAATCGGGCAATTTCATGACGCTTATACAAACCGAGCGCCGCGCATACCGCCGTCATAACCAAGGAAAACACGGCCGCGGGCAATAAGACCGCGCGCATGGGAATGTCGCCGTAATCCCTTGCCGAAGGAGACGCGCCGACTAAAACGGCGAAGAGGATCGCGAAGAAGCACAAGAGGCCGTCGGCTAACAGCTCGACGACGGTGCTGGTGGGCACGTAATGCCGAAACAGCTTAATCATTCAAAGTCTCCCCCGACGCTTACGCTAGACGACGTAAACGCTCAACCATTAGGCCTTGCTTGACTTACAAACGCGTTGACGACGCATTGAAGCGCCGAGGAGACAACACAAGAAAACGCCGCGATCTGCGGCGTATTGTTTTTGTGTTTATTCGATGGCTGTTATCCCAGCTCTGTGCGAACCGTCGATACCAATACTGGTATCGAACCTCCCCTGCACTTTCCCTCCTAAGCGCACCCCTGTTGCGCTTAGGCTTTGTCGTCGAGCCCTCTTTCTTAATTCTTACCAATCGTACGGCTAGTAAAAAACCCTAAATTCACTTAACTCGCAACGGGTGTGATGCTAGACGCACAAACTTGCGCACGGCGCGAACTTTGTCACGTTCTTGCGTTGCGGTGCATCCTTAATTCAAGTGAGTCCATGAGTTTTTCGCCACACATTCAGTGTTTACCCTGAGAAGAAATTGAACGTTTTTTGTCAGGTTTTCTCGGGTGGGGGCTCGACTGCAATCACGATGCCAACGGACGCCAATCGATGGACGAACGGGATGCATGGTGTACAAACCATTGCTCCAACATCATCAAGACCCATACCAACGGGCCGTAATACCCTGGGTGCTCGATTAAACGTTGCGTGCGCAATTGATCAATAAATTCTGCGCGGACAAAGTCTCGCTGCTTTAGTCCATTCAAGCTATCGAACGCCAAGTCGCGCAATGGCGCATGAGAGAGCGCCCACTCGCCAAATGGCAGTCCGAAACCATGCTTGGATTTGCGCAAAATTGCTTCGGGCAAAAAGTCGCGAAGCGCGTGCTTGAAGAACCAGCGCAAGGCCGTGCGCTTGAGTTTTAAATCGGGATGCAGTCGCAGCGAGAAATCCACGACGACGTCATCCAGCATCGGATAAGCCACGGGCATCCCGACCAACCTGCAACTCGTCGTCACTTTCGGCAAATCGCTGTCAGCCAAGGTGAACTTGAAATCGGTCGCGAGCATACGATTAATTTGAGTATGCGCAGTGGGATTGAAGTACCACCGCGATATCGCTTCCAGCGGTCCATCCGGATCGATCGCGGCGCGCATGGAGTGCGTCAACACCGTATCGAGCCCCAGGCGAACGAGTCCGTTGTACGACTCCATGCGCGCGGGCATGGGCTGCATCGCCTGCTGGACGTAGCTCACTCCCTTGCAGATACCCGGTAACCGAGGGCCGTGCGCAAGCGCATTGCATATGGGCTCGATGAGTAAGGCGCGTAGCGCGCGAGGCACGCGCTCGTAGAGCGCGAATAGATATTGCTTGGCGTAGCGCGCGTTACCGCCGAACAACTCGTCGCCGCCATCGCCAGCGAGCATCTTGGCGATGCCGTCCGCGCGCGCCATGCGGGCACAGTAAAACGTAGGTACCGCCGAAGCATTGCCAAACGGTTGAGCATGAATCCGTGCGATCGGCCCAATAGCATTCACGACATCGCTTGGCGTGACGTAATACTCGTGATGACGCGTGCCGAAATGCCGAGACGCGATGCGCGCGTACTCCATCTCGTCGTAACCAGCGGCATTGAATCCAATCGAATATGTGTCGATGGGCGAACCGCTTACGCGAGTGGCAAGGCCAGCGATCGTCGAACTATCCGTTCCGCCACTTAAAAATGCGCCAACGCGACCGCTTGCGCCCGTCATCGATTCACGCACGCCTTGCTCGATCGCGTCGATGAATTGACGCTCAAGCTCTTGCAAGGGCGCGCTTTCGGATTCCACGAAGCGCGGCGTCCAATGAAAGTCTTGCTTGACGAGCCCATCTTTAAAAAGCGCGTACTCACCTGGCTGCAACCGAACGATGCCCTCGAACATCGTGCGTGGCCCTGGGATGACGTGAAAGTACAAGTACTCGAAAACGGACTGCGACGAGACGCGATGTTCACTCGGTGAAGCCGCGCGCACTTGCGCGACCGACGTGCCGAAGGCGAATCCG
>DASTRU010000221.1:0-20871 GCA_035761045.1 Burkholderiaceae bacterium
GGAAAAAGGGGGTGTGGGTGGGGTAATTCGTGGGGGGAGATGAGCTAAAACGTTGAGTTTTGAGCTGTAAATGGAGATTTGAGCTGTAATCGCCGTTCAATTGAGCTGTAAATACATGCTTTTGAGCTGTAACTAAATAACGTCAACACGTCTCACAGCTTCCATCACTCAAACCAAGCGTTATTACTTGGAGAAATTTATGTAGTTATTTAAGCTCGCGCGACGTTACCGATCTCGAATTAATAAATTCGACACGTTTTTAGTCATGGCCTTTAATTCAGAAATTTTTAAGTGGGCAAGAGAAAGCGCCGGCCTTGAGTTGGTGGACGCCGCGCGCGCCATCAGTATTGCTCCCGCTTCTTTAGAAGCCATTGAGAAGGGGCAAAAAGAGCCTTCGCGCAACACGTTGCTCAATATGTCGAAGGCCTATCGTCGGTCGCTTCTTACCTTTTATCTTCCGCGCCCGCCACGCAAGGGTGATCGTGGAGAGGATTTTCGAACCGTAGTCGCCGAACGGACACGACAAGCCGATGCCGCCGTGGATGCCTTGGTACGAGATATTCGAGCGCGTCAAAACTTAGTGCGGGCCGTACTAGAAGACGAAGAAGATATTCAGCCGTTGAGTTTCATAGGTTCCGCAAGCGTAAATGACGGTGTCTTAGCACTTACTAAAATTATTGAGAACACGCTTGGCATTACCCATCAGCAATACAGAGACCAGAAGAATCCCGAACGTGCGTTCGCTTTACTGCGCGACAAAGTTGAAAAAGCGGGAGTCTTTGTGTTGCTTATTGGAAATTTAGGCAGTCACCACTCCACCATTCCGGTCGAAGCATTCAGAGGTTTGGCGGTCGCTGACTCGATCGCACCTTTCATCGTTATTAACGATAGCGACGCGAAAACCGCGTGGTCGTTCACGCTCTTGCATGAATTAGCGCATCTTTGGCTAGGTGCCACCGGTGTGAGTGGCGGCGCCACTTCTGAAACAAAGATCGAGCGTTTTTGCAATGACGTGGCAAGCGAATTTTTACTTCCACGCGAATACGTCGAGACTATTGAAATCGGGGGTCTAGATCGCGACGCGCAAATCCAAACCATCTCAAGTTTCGCCAACCGCTGGCATCTCAGCCGACAAATGGTCGCGTACAGCTTGTACAAAACCGGTCGAATTTCCTTAGACGCTTGGCGGATGCTTGACAGAACCATTCGTGAACGCTGGGCCGCCGAACGACGGCGTGAAAAAGATCGATTGAAAGAGGAAGGCGGCGGGCCCACGTACTACACGGTGCGGCGCCAAAGGCTTGGGCCAGCAATACTTGAATTCGCGCGTCACTACATCAACAACGGAATACTGTCGCCAACAAAGGCTGCCAGGGTGCTTGGCGTTAAACCTCGCAACGTATATCCGCTGTTGGCTTCATCTCCATTAGCTAATTAATCGGTTAGCTGATGCTTTACTTGTTAGACGCCAACGTCTTAATGACGGCTCATAACCTTTACTACCCCCTTGATCAAGTTCCTGAATATTGGGACTGGCTAATTCATATGGGTTGCCAAAATCGCATCAAGGTACCGTTTGAGATTTTTGAAGAATTCAAGGACGGCCCAAGCAACTTAGAAAAGGATTTGCTTTTTGCTTGGATTCAAGAAGACGCAAATAAAAAGGCTCTCCTGCTAGCGGAAGACGTAGAGCTGGATATCGTGCAAAGAGTTGTTAGCAACGGGTACGCACCCGACCTCACCGACGACGAGATCGAACAAATTGGTCGTGACCCTTTTCTAATTGCGTATGCGCTCGTCAACAACGAGCGTTGCGTAGTGACCGCCGAAACTTCTGCTCCTAAAAAAGTACGCCAAAACCGGCGGATTCCAGACGTTTGCAAAACGCTAGGCGCGCGCTGCTGCAATCCTTTTGAACTGAACCGAACACTTGGATTTAGAACACAGTGGAAAGTGGACATTGAAAGGTAACTACTCGCTTTAGACGGGAACGGGATTTGCGATCTCGTGCGTACCCTCGCGCTAACGCAAACCACTTGCAACAGCCTCATGTCCCCCCACTCCCGTGCTGGCTTCCTATTAGGTTTTTCCGCCGGCGGATTTTTCGACGGCATCGTGCTGCATCAAATCCTGCAATGGCATCACTTGTTGAGCGCCCTGGACCGCGAACCGTTTCTCGATCCGCGCGTGCAAATCGCGGCCGATGGAATGTTCCATGCGGCGATGTACGTGATTGCCTTGGTCGGGCTTTACTTACTCATTCGCGCGCGTCAGACCTTGGATGCGCCTGGCGCGACGCGCCAACTACTCTCGCGGCTTCTCATCGGCTTTGGAGCCTGGCATGCGCTCGATGCAGTGCTATCGCATTGGCTGCTCGGCATTCACCGTATTCGCATGGATAGCGCCGTGCCGCTCGCGTGGGATGTTGGCTGGCTCGTGGTGTTTGGCGTGGTACCGCTTGGTATCGGCTTTATTTTTTCAAGGCGGACGGCAATACATGACGCGGCATCTCGTCACGGCAAAACCTTAGGACTGTTCATCGCCGGCGCAGTCGTTACGGCGATGTGGGCATCGTTGCAACCCATGGGGGCGAATCAAAACGATCGCCAAGTCGCGGTCGTGCTGCGTAACGCCGCGTCCGCGTCGCAATTACTAAAGGCGGTCGGAACCATGAACGCCCGCTTGATCGACGCGAATGCGCGCGGCGATGTGTGGGTACTCAAGCTCAATGATTGGCGCGACGGCTGGCGCCTATATCGACACGGCGCGGTTTATGTGAGTGGCGCGTTAGTCGGCACGACGTGCGCCACGCAGTTCACTGCCGACTAAATCACTTCAAGCTCGGCCTTTAACGAACCCGCGGCTTTAAGCGCTTGCAGTATGGCGATGAGGTCTTGCGGATTCGCGCCTAAGGAGTTGAGCGCTTTCACCACATCGGCCAACTTAGGCGCGGCGGGCACGGCCATGAGCGCGCCATTTTGTTGGCGCACTTGAATGTCGGCTTGCTCGGCCACCACGGTTTCGCCACGACCAAACGGCGCGGGCTGGCTAACCACCGGCGTGGAATTAATCGTCACCGACAAATTGCCATGCGCGACCGCCGCCGGTCCTAAGGACACGGCTTGGTTCATCACTACCGATCCGGTACGCGCGTTGACGATCACCTTGGGCGAAGGCGCGCCCATCGTGACATCGATGTTTTCAATTTCGGCCAGGAACGCCACCCGCGCGTCCGAGCCTTGCGGCGCGCGTACGCGAATCACGCGGCCATCCAAGGCTTGCGCGGTGCCGGCGCCGAGTTTGTCGTTGATCGCGCGCGCGGTTTCGCGCGCGGTGGTGAAGTCGCTCGTATTGAGTTCGAGTTGCACGTTGTCGCCATTGGTCAAGCCGCTGGCCACCGCGCGTTCAACGGTCGCGCCCGCGGGAATACGGCCCGCCGATAAATGATTGATCTGCACGCGGCTGCCACCTTGCGAGGCCCCCGCACCGCCGACGATGACGTTGCCTTGCGCCATCGCATAGATTTGTCCGTCCGCGCCTTTTAGCGGCGCGAGCAACAACGTGCCGCCGCGCAAGCTCTTCGCATTGCCTAAGGACGACACGGTGATATCAAGCGTTTGCCCTGGCTGCGCGAAGGCCGGCAGTTGCGCGGTGATCATCACCGCCGCGACGTTCTTCGGTTGCACCTGCGTGCCGGCGGGTAAGGTCACGCCGAGTTGTTGCAACATCGTTTGCAAGCTTTGCGTGGTGTACGGCGTTTGCGTGGCTTGATCGCCGCTGCCATCCAAGCCCACGACTAAGCCGTAGCCAATCAATTGGTTGGTCCGCACGCCTTGCACGCTTGCGATTTCGCGAATGCGGGCGGCATGCGCGGAACTCATCGAGACCCAAATCAGCGTAAGCAATATCGCGACGATGGCCACGTCAACCACCATGCGCGCGACGCGAAAGGCACGCGCGCGCACGAGCGCGGGCGCGAGAGGATCGAGTGGCTCGCTCATCGGATCGGAGGACGAGGTCGGTTCGGAACGGTGTTGTGGTGAATTCATGGCGAAACCCTGGACAGCCTTAAGCGATGGTGTCGAGTCTGGCGAACACCCGGCATGAGGGAACGCCCGAAAACTCTCCCAGGATTGCCCTAGTTCGTGAATAACCATCGGTGCGCGTGTGGACATGACAATGCCCCTCGTCGTTTAAAACGGCAAGACACTTAGAAAAATACGGCCGAGCCAACCCATTTGTTGCGCCTCGCCTAATGCGCCGCGCTTACGCGTTTCCAAGCGCACATCGGCTACCTGGGTAGAACTCACGACGTTGCCGGTTTGAATCGTCAGCGGGTCCACCACGCCGGAAAATCGCAAGGTGTCGGCCGCTTCGTTCACGCCAATTTGTTTTTCGCCGGCGATGACTAAGTTGCCGTTGGGCAACACTTCGATCACGGTTGCGGTGATGGTGCCGGTGAAAAGGTTGCTATTGGCGATCTCGCCCTTGCCTTCGAAGTTGTTCGCCGACGAGGCGGTTGCCGTCGCGTTCTTGAAACTATTGGGCGCGATGAGCGGCAGCGCGGACACATTCGCGGCGATCTTGCCGCTCTTGTCGATCGTGCTCGACGCGCTTTGGCTTGCCGACACCTTCTCGGAAATTTGCACGGTGATGATGTCGCCCGGCAACCGCGCGCGGCGATCCTCGAACATCGGGCGATACGTCACCGCTTGAAAGATCGCGCCATTGGTCGGCGGCGGCATCGAGGCCGCGTCACGCACCGGCGGACGCAGCGATGTCGGACCCTGCACCTCCACGTGCGGCGAACTAAACGCCGCGCATCCCGCAAGCAAATACACCAGCACCACCGCGAGCACCACGACCATCAACCACTGGCGCGCGCGCAACCGGCGCCGCATGCCTTGAGCGATCTCGTGATGACGCACCGGCACCAGCGCGCGGCTATGGGAGGGCTGCACGTCGTCGTGCGCGCGGCGGGGCGGAATCAAAAGACCGAACATGGCGTACTCCTAAAAACTAACGACGTGCGACCACACGCCTAAAACCTATTCATCACAACTGCGACAAGCGGCCCAACATCTGATCCGACGTTTGAATCGCCTTCGAGTTGATTTCATACGCGCGCTGCGTGGCGATCATCGACACCAACTCCTCCACCACGTTGACGTTGGAAGTCTCGACATAGCCTTGCATCACGGTGCCTAAGCCGTTGAGGCCCGGCGTGCCCGTGGTGGGCGTGCCCGACGCGGCGGTTTCGACATAAATGTTTTGCCCGCGCGCTTCCAAACCGGCCGGGTTGACGAACTGCGCCAATTGCACCGTGCCAATCTGCGTGGGGTTCACGGCACCTGGTGTAGTCACGGTCACGGTGCCGTCTTGTCCAATCGACACCTTGAGCGCATTCGGCGGCACGGTGATGGCGGGCGTGAGCGGAAAGCCGTTGGAGGTCACGAGCTGGCCTTGCGCATCGACTTGAAACGAACCATCGCGCGTATAGCCGACCGTGCCGTCGGGCATTTGAATTTGAAAGAAGCCGTTGCCGTTCACGGCCATGTCTAAGTTATTCGTCGTTTGCTGCAAATTGCCTTGCGAGAACACGCGCGCGGTCGCGACGGGACGCACGCCGGTGCCGATTTGCAAACCGGTGGGCAATTGCGTTTGTTCCGACGAGGCCGAGCCGGCTTGCCTTAGGTTTTGATAAATCAAATCCTCGAACACCGCGTTCTCGCGTTTGTAGCCGTTGGTGCTGACGTTGGCTAGGTTGTGCGAGATGACGTCGAGCTTAGTTTGCTGGGCGTCTAGGCCGGTTTTGGATATCCAGAGTGAGCGGATCATTTTGTGAAGCTCCTAAGGGTTTTGTATGACTGGGCGGGGGCGAGGGGTGGGTGGGGCTTGCCTGGGAGTGGGCTCATGCCGGTGCGGTCTGCCCGGTGGGCAGACTGCCCTGCGCTGCCTTCAGAAGCCCGCGGCAGTTGCGCAACTCGCATCGGCTTATGCCGATGCTCAAACAGCGCAACTGGTCCTAAGTCCCCCGGACTTAGGACTGCCCGCACCTTCCTCGTTCGCTTCGGCGTCGCAGAATGAGCCTCACGCTCACGGCCCCCACTCCCACACACCACATCGCGCGTCCCCAACACCGCAAGTCGCACGTCCCGTGAAGTTAGAGCGGGGCCAGGGCTTGGGCGGATGGCGCGATTTCTGGCGCGCTGAACGCACGAGGAAGGACGGGCTGTGCCCGTCGCTTCCGAAGGGAGTGAAGGCAGCCCGCAGCGAAGCGAAGGGCCGCGCCGGCATGAGCGCCAGCCGCCCAAGCCCTGGCCCCGCTCTAACTTCACTCGCAAAGAAAGAACCAAGAAACCCGTTTCAACAGCGCGCTGATGCAAGCCCCTCGGCTTCGAATGCTTGCATCAGCTCGCCGACTAGCGGCAAGCAGCAGCAATCACACATCAACCAATCAGTACGTCATTGATATATCCCTAGGAGGACGCAACCATGGCTTTCGAAATGATCGACGTGCCCGAATCGGGCCGGCATTTAGGTACCAACATCAAGGTCGTTGGCGTGGGCGGCGCGGGCGGTAACGCCGTGTCGCACATGATGGCAAGACAAGTGCAAGGCGTTGAATTCATCGCCGCGAATACCGACGCGCAAGCGCTCGCGCGTTTGCCCGAGGCACGCACCATTCAATTGGGTCGCACGGGTCTTGGCGCGGGCGCGAAGCCGGAAGCCGGGAAGTCGGCGGCCGACGAAGCACGCGCGCGCATTGCCGACGCGCTTGAGGGCGCGCACATGGTGTTCATCACCGCCGGCATGGGCGGCGGCACGGGCACGGGCGCGGCGCCAGTGGTGGCTTCGGTCGCCAAGCAAATGGGCATCTTGACGGTCGCGGTCGTGACCAAGCCGTTCGAGTTCGAAGGCGGCCGCCGCATGAAGACGGCGATCGCGGGTTTGGAAGAACTTTCCAAGAACGTCGATTCGCTGATCGTCGTGCTCAACGAAAAGCTGCAAGAAGTGCTCGGCGAGGACGCGACGATGGAACAAGCGTTCAAGACCGCCGACGACGTGTTGCATAACGCCGTCTCGGGCATCGCCGAAATCATCACCGTGCCTGGTCTCGTCAACGTCGACTTCGAAGACGTGAAGACCGTGATGGCCGAACAAGGCCAGGCGATGATGGGCATTGGCCAAGCCAGCGGCGTGGACCGTGCGCGCATCGCGGCCGAACAAGCGGTCGCAAGCCCGTTGCTCGAAGGCGTGGACATTAGCGGCGCGTCGGGCGTGCTCATCAACATCACCGCGTCCAAGGACACGCTCAAGCTGAAGGAAACGTCCGAAGCGGTGAACACCGTGCGTCGTTTCGCCGCGCCCGAAGCCGAGATCATCTTCGGCACCGTGTACGACGACTCGCTCGGCGATTCATTGCGCGTGACGGTGGTGGCCACCGGCCTTGGTCGCAACAAGCAACAAGGCGCCAAGCCCAAGATCGCGATCGACAACACGTATCAACAAGCCGCGCGCACCGGCACCTACGACGCCGCGCCGATGGTGACGCGCACGCAACCGCACGTGGGCGGACATACCGACTACAGCAACTACGACACCCCGTCGATCTGGCGCGACCCGCGCTCGGCCGCCGCTCGCGTGTCGGCGCTGGAAGAAAACGGTATGGATCGACTCGATATTCCGGCGTTTTTGCGTAAGCAAGCGGACTAACGTTGTAGTCGATGATGATGTGCAATCGAGGCGATATGGCCGCAAACGACAAGCCATGGTTGAAAAAGCCGGTCAGTCGCCTCAGTTGTGATTGGCGTTACCCAATAGGTGGTACGCCATGAGTCCAACAATCTTTCGGGAATCAGGTTTTCGCTTTTATTTTTTCTCTCGAGAGGAGCCTCGCGTTCACGTTCACGTTCAGTGCTCCGATGGAGAGGCGAAGTTTTGGCTCGAACCAACTATTGCTTTAGCGCAAAATGCGGGTTTGTCGGACAAGCAAATTCGAGTGGTTCAACAGCTGGTCGAGGAGCACGTCGATGACATCCGCAACGCCTGGAACCGCCACTTTGGAAGTTGAGGTGACGAACGTATCTCGTCACGGCTTTTGGCTTTGGCTCGGGACGCAAGAATTATTCGTTTCGTTCGCTGAGTTTCCTTGGTTTAAGGAGGCGACCATCGCAAAGCTCGTCCATGTTGAACGGCCAACCGAACAACATCTGTACTGGCCCGATCTCGATATCGATCTTTCCGTCGAATCCATTCGACATCCCGAACAATTCCCATTGGTTTCGCGCGTCTAATGCTCAAGCAACGCACTCTCAAGCAAATCACCCGAACCACCGGCATTGGTGTGCATTCGGGCGTGAAGGTCGAGTTGGTGTTGCGTCCGGCCGCGCCGAACACCGGCATCATGTTTCGCCGGGTGGACTTACCCGAGCCCAAGGATTTTCCGGTCGATGCGTTCGCGGTGACCGACACACGCATGGCCACCTCGCTCGAACGCGATGGCGCGAAGATTTCCACCGTCGAGCATTTGATGTCGGCGCTGTGCGGTCTCGGTATCGATAACGTCGTGATCGACGTGTCGGCGCCTGAGATTCCGATCATGGACGGCAGCGCCAACACCTTCGTGTTTCTCATTCAACAAGCGGGTATCGAAGAACAACCCGCGGCCAAACGTTTCATCCGCGTGCTCAAGCCCGTCGAGGTACGCGAGGGCGATAAGTGGGCCAAGCTCGAGCCGCATTTTGGCTACAAGATGGCCTTTGGCATCGATTTCAACAATCCCGCCATCGATGCGACCGGGCGTTTTCTCGAAGTCGATTTCGCCAAGACGTCGTACGTGAAGGAAATCGCGCGTGCGCGCACCTTCGGGTTCATGCACGAGGTCGAGGCGTTGCGTAGCGCGGGCCTGGGCAAGGGCGGCAGTTTCGATAACGCCATCGTGGTCGATGAATACCGCGTGCTCAATGCCGAAGGGCTGCGTTACGACGATGAGTTCGTCAAACACAAAATGCTCGACGCGATTGGCGATTTGTACTTGGCCGGCAAGCCATTGCTCGCGTCGTATTCCGCGTTCAAGTCCGGGCATGCGCTTAACAATCAGTTGTTGCGGGCCTTGCTCGCCGATGAAAGCGCTTACGACATCGTCGAGTTTCAAGACGAGCACGCCGCGCCGGCCGATTACGCCACCGCCGGTCTTTCACCGGCCGCCGCTACCTATTGATCGGTTGTGCCGAACCGCACGTTTCAAGTTCGCGCGTATCGACTGCTTCGCCTCGCGTTGCTAAGGACTTTCTAGTGATTTTTCGGATCGTCGCGGCCTTGATCCTGATCTCGCTTTCGCTATGCGTGGGCGCCTGGTGGTTCACGCACGAACGCCGTTATCTGCGTTGGGCCATCAACTTAATCAAGCTTTTGGTCGTGCTTGGAGGCGCGTTCTTTGGCTTGTTATTGCTCGAGCGCGCGGTGCTTATTCTTTAGGTAAGTGCTGGCTTTCCGCCTGATTCGACGCGCGATGATGCTCGACGAATTTCATGAGCGACTCACGCAAGGGGCCGTCATCCAGCGTGTTGGCCAACCGTTCCCATTCGCTTAGTCGTGCATTTGGCACACCGGGTTTAGGTGGTGGCGTGCGTTGCGTGACCGAATCGTCGTTAGGAGTTTGGTCGGGTTGTAGGCGTATGACGACGTTACTAAAGTCCCAACCACGGTGCGTCAAAAACTCCTCGAGACCTGACTTCAAATTGCGCAGCTTCGCGGCTTGAGCCGGCGAACGCGCAAGCCAAACGAGTTGTCGATGCGCACCCTCGCGAGCGGTGGTGGTGCCGCAATACACGCTGGCGCAATACGCGTTCACGTCGGATTGCAGCGCGGCCAAGCGCTCCACCTTGGGAAGAACGGCGTCGAGTCCCGCTTGCTCCTCGAGCCATTGGCTTACCGGCCGTGCCGAGCGTGCATAGCGGTTCATAAGAGGCGCCACCATGGAAGAGCGGGGACTGTGCAGATCATTCTCGTGCATTCAAAACTACGCAGCGCGCATACGTTGGCCGTCGGTCCGTGGCATGTGCTTGCGCTGATGTTGGCGTTCAGCATGGCGATCATCGCCACCGCCTACCTACTTCAACAGCTGATGCCGCGATCCACCATGAATGCGCAAAGCATAGCGCCTGAAGTGGGAGCGTATTCGCGCGAGCAATCGTTACGCAATCAATTAAGCGCGATGGCCGGCAAGCTGGGCGAAATGCAAGCCCAACTCGCTCGCTTGGATGTGTTGGGCGAGCGCGTGTCGACCATGGTCGGCTTAAAGCCGCAGGAGTTTGGTTTTGGCCAAGCGCCGGGTCGTGGCGGTGTGACGCCCAGCGCCACGCGCGAGATCGCGTTCGACGAGCTTCAACGCGAGGTGGATCGCGCGGTGCAAGACGTTGAACATCGAAGCGCCGCGATGACGCGTTTTGAATCCGCGCTGCTCGACCGTTCGATCGACGGCAAGCTTTTGCCCAGCAACACGCCGGTGCGCCAAGGCTTCATCGGCTCGGGCTTTGGTTGGCGCATCGATCCGTTCAATGGCCGGCGCGCGATGCACGAAGGGCTCGATTTCGCCGCGCCCGCCGGCTCGCCGATTCACGCCGCCGCGGGTGGCGTGGTGGTCGCCGCGCAAACGCATCCCGATTACGGTCAGATGATCGATGTCGATCACGGCAACGGTCTCGTCACGCGGTATGCGCATGCGTCCAAATTGCATGTGCGCGCGGGCGATATCGTCAAGCGCGGCGACAAGATCGCCGAGGTCGGCTCCACCGGTCGATCCACCGGCGCGCATTTGCATTTCGAAGTACACGTCAATGGCACGCCCAAGAATCCGCTGACGTACCTATCGGCCGGAGGCTCGTTGCAGCCACGTCTGGCCTCGGCGCGTTAGGCGTCGATACGACGCTGGCAATGACTCGAGCACGTTTCGTGCAGATCGTTACCTAGCGCCGCACAAGCCGGCCCAAGGCCGCGCGCTAAAATCCCCGGCTTCCTCCCACGCGTCGGCCGCGAATGTTCGCGGTGGCGCTTTCGGACATTCCATCCATGCTCGGCCTTATCAAGAAAATCGTCGGTTCCCGTAACGACCGGCTGCTCAAGCAATACCGGCGCACGGTCGCGCAAATCAACGCGCTCGAATCGCGCATGCAAGCGTTGTCTGACGAGCAATTGCAAGCGATGACGCCCGCGTTCAAGCAACGCATCGCCAATGGCGAAAGCCTCGACGCCTTGCTGCCCGAAGCGTTCGCCGTCGTGCGCGAGGCGAGCCGCCGCGTCATGGGCATGCGTCATTTCGATGTGCAGCTGATTGGCGGCATGGTCTTGCATTACGGCAAGATCGCCGAAATGCGTACCGGCGAAGGCAAGACGCTGACCGCCACCTTGCCGGTGTATCTCAACGCGCTGACGGGCAAGGGCGTGCATGTCGTCACCGTCAACGATTATCTTGCCTCGCGCGATGCCGAGTGGATGGGCCGGGTGTATCGCTTCCTCGGCTTGTCGGTTGGTATCAACCTGTCGCAGATGAACCATGCGACCAAGCAAGCCGCGTTCGCCGCCGACATTACCTACGGCACGAATAACGAATTTGGCTTCGATTACCTGCGCGACAACATGGTGTACGACCTGCAAGACCGGGTCGTGCAACGCGGGTTGTATTTCGCGATCGTCGACGAAGTCGATTCGATCCTGATCGACGAGGCGCGCACGCCGCTCATCATCAGCGGCCCCGCGGAAGACCATACCGAGCTGTATGTGCGCATCAACGTCGTGCCGCCGCAAATGACGCGCATGACGAGCGAGCCCAAGCCCGACGAACCCGAGCCTCCCGGCGATTTTTACGTCGATGAAAAAGCGCAGCGCATTTCCTTGTCGGAAGCCGGCCACGCCAAGGCGGAAGACATCCTCACGCGCTTGGGGTTGTTGCCGGAGGGCGCGTCGCTCTACGACGCGGCCAACATCGTGCTCATGCACCACTTGATGGCCGCGCTGCGCGCGCACAACCTGTTTCATAAAGATCAGCAATATGTCGTGCGCGATGGCGAAATCGTCATCGTCGACGAATTCACCGGCCGCATGATGCCGGGCCGTCGTTGGTCCGAAGGCTTGCATCAAGCCATCGAAGCCAAGGAAGGCGTGAAGATTCAAAGCGAGAACCAAACGCTCGCTTCGATCACCTTCCAAAACTATTTCCGGATGTACGAAAAGCTCGGCGGCATGACGGGCACGGCCGATACCGAGGCTTACGAATTCCAAGACATCTACGGGCTGGAAACGGTGGTCATCCCCACCAACCGCCCGATGGTGCGCAAGGACTACAACGACCAAGTGTTTCGCTCGGCGCGCGAGAAGCACAACGCCATCGTTGAGGACATTCGCGATTGCCATCAACGCGGCCAACCGGTGCTCGTGGGCACCACGTCGATTGAAAACTCCGAGGTACTGTCGGCGCTGCTCAAGCAAGCCAAGTTGCCGCACGAGGTGCTCAACGCCAAGCAGCACGAGCGCGAGGCGCTGATCGTCGCGCAAGCCGGCAAGCCGGGCGCGATCACCATCGCGACCAATATGGCGGGGCGGGGGACCGACATCGTGCTTGGCGGCAATGTCGAAAAGCAGATCGAGCTCATCGTCAACGCGCAAACCATTCCCGACGAGCAAAAGCAGCAGCAAGCGCAGAAGTTGCGCGATGAATGGCAGGCGCAACACGATCTCGTCGTGCGCGAAGGCGGTTTGAAAATCATCGGCACCGAGCGGCATGAGTCGCGGCGCGTCGACAACCAATTGCGCGGCCGTTCGGGTCGGCAGGGTGACCCGGGCGCGTCGCGGTTTTATTTGTCGCTCGACGATGCGTTGTTGCGCATCTTCGCGGGCGATCGCGTGCGCGCGATCATGGATCGGCTGAAGATGCCCGAAGGCGAGGCGATCGAAGCGGGCATCGTCACGCGCAGCATCGAAAGCGCGCAGCGCAAGGTGGAAGCGCGCAACTTCGACATTCGCAAACAGCTGCTCGAATACGACGATGTGGCCAACGATCAGCGCAAGGTTGTCTACGGCCAGCGCAACGAGATCTTGGCGTCGAGCGACGTTGGCGAGATGGTGGCCAACCTGCGCGCGGGCGCGATCACCGATCTGTTCCGTGGCTTCGTCCCCGAAGAATCGATGGAAGAACAATGGGACGTGCAAGGCGCGCAAACCGCGTTCATGGCCGAGTTGCAACTCAACGTGCCGCTCGCTCAATGGCTCGAACAAGATTCGAAGCTCACCGACGACGACTTGCTCGAACGCACGCTTGAAGTCGCGCGTGAAGCGTACGAAGCCAAAGTCGCCATCGTGGGCCGCGAATCGTTCGCGGGGTTCGAGCGCAGCATCATGTTGCAAAGCCTCGATACGCATTGGCGCGAGCATCTCGCCGCGCTCGATTACTTGCGCGAGGGCATTCACTTGCGCAGCTACGCGCAAAAAAATCCGAAGCAGGAATACAAGCGCGAGTCGTTCGAGCTGTTCGCGCAGATGCTCGACAAGGTCAAGCACGACGTCACGCGCGTACTCATGACGATTCGCGTGCAAACGCAAGACGAACTCGAAGCCGGCCAACAGCGCATCGCCGAGGCCGAAGAACACATCCTCGCGCAAGCGCAACGCCAGCATGCGGAGTTTGGCGATGGCGATACCGGCGCCTCCGCCGGCGAGGAGGGCTACACGACGGCGACCGACGTGGTCGACAAACCAGAAACCGTGCGTCGCGAAGGGCCCAAGCTCGGCCGCAACGATCCATGCTGGTGTGGCTCGGGCAAGAAGTTCAAGCATTGCCACGGCAAGTTGGAGGCGTAATTCATGGCCGTGAACTTACGTGTGCCGTCGCCCGACGAACTATTGGCGGTAAAAGGCGTTGAACTGGGATACGCCGAGGCAGGCATTAAAAAGCCTGGCCGCAAGGACATTCTCGTGATGCGCCTGGCCGAAGGCAGCCGCGTGGCGGGCGTATTCACCAAAAACCGGTTTTGCGCGGCGCCCGTGCTCGTGTGCCGCGAGCATTTGGCGTCGAATGCGTCGATTCGCGCGCTCGTGGTCAATACCGGCAACGCCAATGCTGGCACCGGCGAACCGGGGCTCGCAAACGCGCGCGCGATGTGCGAGGCGCTCGCGCAAGCCTTAGGACTTCAGCCGCAACAAG
Source organism: Burkholderiaceae bacterium (assembly GCA_035761045.1). Classification (GTDB taxonomy): domain Bacteria; phylum Pseudomonadota; class Gammaproteobacteria; order Burkholderiales; family Burkholderiaceae_E; genus DASTRU01. The sequence continues at coordinate 14,201 of DASTRU010000221.1, forward strand.
TGTTGCCGTTTTCCACCGGCGTGATTCTCGAACCGCTACCGATCGACAAAGTGCGTGCCGGCATTCCGCAAGCGGTGGGTCGTTTACGACCCGACGGTTGGCATGACGCGGCCTACGCGATCATGACCACCGACACGCTGCCCAAGGCATGCTCGAAGCGCGCGACGATTGGCGGACGCGACATCACCATCACCGGCATCGCCAAGGGCGCCGGCATGATCAAGCCGAATATGGCGACCATGCTTGGCTATATCGCGACCGACGCGGCGATCGCGCAACCGTTGTTGCAGCGGTTGGTGAGCGAGGCGGCCGATCGTTCGTTTAACCGCATCACGATCGATGGCGACACCTCCACGAACGACAGCTTCGTATTGATCGCCACTGGCGCGGCGGGCGGCGCGGAGTTTGTGTCTGGCCAAGAAACCGAGTGGCTCGCGTTACGCGACGCGATCATCTCGATCGCCGAGCAACTCGCGCAAGCCATCGTGCGCGACGGCGAGGGCGCCACTAAATTCATGACCGTGCGCGTCGACGGCGGCGCGAACGAAGGCGAATGCCGGCAAGTCGCCTACGCGATCGCGCATTCGCCATTGGTGAAGACCGCGTTCTTCGCAAGCGATCCCAACCTCGGCCGCATCCTCGCGGCGGTCGGCTACGCGGGCATTACCGATCTCGACGTGAGCGGCGTGGATCTCTACCTCGACGACGTGCACGTCGCCACGCGCGGTGGCCGGCATCCCGCGTATCGCGAGGCCGACGGCCAGCGCGTGATGAAGCAAGCCGAAATCACCGTGCGCGTATCGCTGGGTCGCGGCGCGGCGAGCGCCACGGTATGGACTTGCGACCTCTCGCACGATTACGTGTCGATCAACGCCGACTACCGCAGCTAAAGGTCCAACCCATGTCCGACAAGTTCGACGCGGTGCTCGCACGATTGGACCGTTTGCTCGACCGCGTCGAAGCGGTGTTGCCGCATGCGCCACCCGCGAACGACTGGTCGGCCATCGCTTATCGTTGGCGCGAGCGCGCGGTATTCGGCGCGTCGCGTGGCTGGCTTGAACCCGTGCGGCACGTCGCGCGCATCGCGCTCGACGACTTACGCAACGTGGATCGACAAAAAGAATTAATCGTGCGCAACACGCGGCAATTCGTCGCGCGTCAACCGGCGAACAACGTCTTGCTCACCGGCGCGCGCGGCACGGGCAAAAGCTCGTTGATCAAGGCGTGCTTGCACGCCTTCGCGCCGCAAGGGCTGCGCTTGATCGAAGTCGATAAATCCGATCTTCATCATCTGACCGACATCGTCGATCTCGTGGCCGAACGCCCCGAGCGCTACATCGTGTTTTGCGACGACTTGAGTTTCGAGGAAGGTGAGGCGGGCTACAAAGCGCTCAAGGTCGCGCTCGACGGCAGCATCGCTTCGGCGGCCGAGAACGTGTTGATCTACGCGACCTCCAATCGCCGCCATCTGCTGCCCGAATACATGCGCGATAACGCGAGCTATCGGCATACCGACGACGGCGAGATTCATCCGGGCGAAGTCGTCGAGGAAAAAATTTCGCTGTCCGAACGCTTCGGGCTATGGGTCAGCTTTCATACCTTCCGGCAAGACGATTACCTCGACATCGTCGCGCATTGGTTAAGCACCTTGGGTGTCGCGTTCGATGACGACGCGCGTCGCGAAGCCTTGCAGTTCGCGCTCGAACGCGGCTCGCGGTCGGGGCGTATCGCGTCGCAATTCGCGCGCGAGTGGGCGGGGCGGCGCGGAGCGAGTGTGTGAACAGCCTGGCGAACGCAGACGCGCCCGTGCGAGCGGTGGTCGATGTAGCCGTTGGGGTCGTGCTCAAACCCGATGGTCGTTTTCTTTTGGGTTCGCGCCCCGAAGGCAAGCCGTATGCTGGCTATTGGGAATTCCCGGGCGGCAAGTTCGAGCCCGGCGAAACGCCCGCGCAAGCCTTGGCGCGCGAGCTGCGCGAAGAACTCGCGATCGAGATCGACGACGCCTTGCCGTGGGTCACCATCGAGCACGTGTACACCCATGCGCATGTTCGGCTGCACTTCATGCGCGTCACGCGTTGGCGCGGCGAGCCCCGTGCGTGCGAGGGCCAAGAGTTCGGTTGGTTCGATTTGAACGCGCATCGGCCCGAGCCCTTGCTACCCGCGGCCTATCCATGCCTCGCGTGGATGGCGTTGCCTACGGTAATGCCTCGGTCGAGCTTGCGCGAAGGCGCGACCGTCCACTCGCGCGAGGACATCGCGCGTGCTTACGCCTTGGGTTTGGATTACGTCGTGTTGGAGGCCGATGCGGCGACGTTCCCCACGCTCGCGCGCCAAGCCCCCTTACCGGTGTACGCACGAGCCCACGTATTCGCCAATCTGAGAACGGCGATGGAAGCCGGCGCGCACGGCATCGTGGAGTAAATCAACGTCTAGGCGGCAACGACAACACGATGCCGACCACGATCAGCACGAAGGCCGCCGCGTGATACGCATGCGGCGCCTCGCCTAACACCAATGCCGACAGCACGGCCGCGAACAAGGGCGTGAGATTCGCGAAGAACACCGGCACCGTCGCTCCGGTATGCGCCACGCCGCGATCCCAACACACATAGGCCACGAGCGAAGGCCCCAGCGCGATGTAGGCGAGCGCCGCCGCTACCTTCCACGACCACGCGATGTGTCCGCCGCCCACGGTGAGTTCAAGCGCGGCGACGGGCGCCACCCACGCGCATCCCCACACGATTTGCAGCGCCATGAACTCGATGTTCGGCAAATTGGGCCGATGACGGCGCAACAGCCAGGTGTACAAACTCCAACTCGCCGTGGCGAGCAGCATGTACAAATCGCCGCGCACGAAGCCTAGAGCGGCCAAACGATGAATATCGCCGCGCGTAAGCACGACAAGTACGCCGACGATCGACACCGTCGCGCCCAACCATTGCCGCGACCGAACCGGAACCTTGAACAACCACGCGCCCAAGGCCAGCGTGATCACCGGCCCGCTGGCGCCAATCAAGGTGGTGTTCACTGGCGACGACGTTTGCAGCGCCAAGTACTGCAAGGCGTTATAGGCACCCACGCCGAGTAGTCCGATCCACACCATCCAACGCGCCGACGCGCTCCATCCCTCGCGCGATAAATGCGTGTATCGCCACGCCAACAACGGCAACAAGATGACGAGCGCGATCGTCCAACGCGCGAGATTGAGCGCGATCGGTGGAAACGATCCGACCAGCAATCGACCCACGATCGCATTGCCCGCCCACAGCATGGGCGGTAGAAGCAGCAGCGCGACCGTCGAGGCACGAAGGCCCGAGGCTTGACCGCTCACGGCGGCGGATTCAGTCATGGATGAAAGGGAAAACTTAGAGGTCGTCGCGATCCGCGTCGCGATCGACGCGGTCATCGGCACGCCCAGCGATCTTGTATTCATCGCTCGCCCAAGCGCCTAAATCAATTTGCTTGCAACGCTCGGAGCAAAACGGTCGCCAGCGTTGCGCGGGCGACCATTCGACCCACGTTTGGCAAATTGGGCATTGAACGCGCGCGGTCATGCGGTCATCACAAATTGCACAACGCAATCTCGAACGGCACTTCGCCATCCACCGTTTTTGGTTTCAGCTCACCCGAACCGGTTTGCGAAAAACGGACCCACAGCATGTATTTATTGGCGCTGATTTCGGGCACCACACCCAAGTCGGGATCGACCCGAGCTTGCAGCATTTGATAAGTGCGGCCCGTCAACATTTGCTGATAACTGCCGCTCACCGCCACCACTTGCGCGCGGCTTGCGGATTCGCGCAACAACTTAAGCACGATCGCCAAACTATGCCGAAGCGGCATCAGCGGCAGCAGCCATTGTTCGAGATCGGTGCGACGCTCCTCGCCGCTGCGTTGTTGCCACGCGTAATACGACGGTAAGTCGAATTCGCAGGCACCGCCTGGGATGATGAGCCGGCTGCGAATGCTCATCAGCCATTCGTTATCGCGCAGGTATTGCCCCGTCTTGCCAGGTGATTCGTTGAGCTGACGACTAACTAATTCAATGTCGGCCAAGATCGCGTCGAGCGCATCGGACGACACCGCGGGTGAATTACGGAATCCGCCTAACACTTGGCGTTGGCGCTCAAGCTCTTGCAATAAGTCCGATTTCAAATCGGCGCGGCTCGCAACTTCGAGAATTTCAAACAACGTCACCAACGCGGCGTGATGATCGTACGGATGCTCCCGCGTGGCGAAGTACACGAGCCGGTCGAACAAATCTTCAAGCCGCAACAAGGTGCGGATGCGCTCGTTGAACGGGTATTCGTAAAGGATCACGGGAAAACGCATGAGTGGCACGGCGGGGACGGGCGATTCTCACCCAAGCCCTAGGATCAAGCAAACCAACCCGCATTCTTAGTGCCCCGATACGCCTTTCATGCGCGCGAGGTTGCAATATGTTTCATGTAATGCGGCCACGCGCGCGGCTAAGGAATCGGTCGCGCCGCTGTTGTCGATGACGTCGTTCGCAACGGCAAGGCGCTGCGCGCGCGAGGCTTGCGCTGAAATGATCGCTTGCACTTGTTCGAGCGAAAGGCCGCTTCGTTTCATTACGCGGGTGCGTTGAACCGCTTCGTCGCAATCGACGACGAGTATGCGATCCACCAACGACGCCCACGTACCCGATTCAACCAACAGCGGCACGACATGAATCACGTAGGGCGCATGCGTGGCATCGCGCGCCAAACGCAACGCCTCGGCACGAATACGAGGATGAAGAATGGCTTCCAGCCGATGGCGTTGCGCGGGGTCCGTGAATACACGTTCGCGCATCGCCGCGCGATTCAAGCTGCCGTCATCGTTAATGACTTCATCGCCGAACGCGGCGCGAATCGCCTCGATCGCCGCTCCGCCCGGAGCGGTGAGCGCATGCGCGATGACGTCGGTATCGATCACATACGCGCCGTGCGCCGCGAACATCGCCGCGACGGTGGACTTGCCGCTACCAATGCCGCCCGTTAACCCAACCGCGAACATCGAAGACGCCTCACGGCAAAATCAACGTGCGTAGCGAATCGCCCATGAACAAGGCGAGCACGCCCGCGCCCGCGATATACGGCCCAAACGGCATCGGATTTTCGCGTTGATGACGGCCGAACACGATCAACACCACGCCGACGGCCGCGCCCACCACGGAGCTCAGCAACACCAAGGCTGGCAACATCGTCCAGCCAAACCAAGCGCCCAAGGCGCCGAGCAACTTGAAGTCGCCGTAACCCATGCCTTCCTTACCGGTCGTGAGCTTGAACAACCAGTACACGCTCCACAGCGTGAGGTAACCCGCCACCGCGCCAATCACCGCGCTTTCCAACGAGGTAAAAACATTCCACATATTGGCGAGCAGGCCGAGCCATAACAGCGGCAAGGTGATGTCGTCGGGTAACAGTTGAGTATCGGCGTCGATGAAGGTGAGGGCGATCAAGGCCCAAACCAGCACGCATCCCAGCAAGGCTTGCGCGCCAAATCCAAACTTCCATGCCGTGGCCGCGGCCAACGCGCCGCCGAGCAATTCCACCGCTGGATAGCGCATCGAGATACTTGTCTTGCATCCCGCGCATCGGCCACGTAGGGCCAACCAGCTAAAAAGCGGAACGTTTTCGATCGCCTTGATCTGCCGCGAGCATGACGGACAGCGCGAGCGCGGCGTCCATAAGTTGAATTTGGGTTCGGTGGATTCCGCGATGCCCGACAACTCCGCGCATTGCGCGCGCCATTCGGCTTCCATCATCTTGGGAAGCCGATGGATCACGACGTTGAGAAAACTCCCCACCAGCAAACCGATAAGACCCGCCGCCGCCGCGAATACCGCTGGAAACTGCTGCAACAGGTCCATCGGGTTTAAACGACTTGGCCGAGTTTGAAGATCGGTAAGTACATCGCGACGACGATGCCGCCGATCAACACGCCAAGAATCACGATGATGATCGGCTCGAGCAAGCTCGATAACGCGGCGACCGCGTCGTCGACTTCTTGTTCGTAGAACTCGGCCACCTTGCCGAGCATCGCGTCCAACGAACCCGACTCTTCGCCGATCGATGTCATCTGTGTGACCATGCTGGGGAAGACGTTGGATTCCGTCATCGCCACCGTCAAGCTCGTACCGGTGGACACTTGCGATTGAATGCGCTTGGTCGCCTCCGAATACACCGCGTTGCCCGAGGCGCCGCCCACGGAATCAAGCGCTTCCACGAGCGGCACGCCGGCCGCGAACATCGTGGCCAAGGTGCGCGTCCAGCGCGCGATCGTGGCTTTTTTAAGAATGTCGCCAAATACCGGCAGCTTGAGCACCGTGCGGTCGATCCAAATCTGCAACTTAGGACTGCGCTTCCACGCTTGCAGCAAAAAGTACAGACCGCCGCCAACCACGCCCACGAGCACGTACCAATACTCGCGCACGAAGTCCGACATCGCGATAACCGCCAGCGTCGGCGCGGGTAGATCGGCGCCGAACGACTTGAACACATCCTTGAACGCCGGCACCACGAACACCATGATGACCGCGGTGATCACGATCGCGACGATGATGACCGACACCGGATAAAACATCGCCGACTTGATCTTGCCTTTGATCGCGATGGTTTTTTCTTTGTAAATCGCCAAGCGATCAAGCAGGGTTTCGAGAATACCGG
>DASTRU010000222.1:0-4862 GCA_035761045.1 Burkholderiaceae bacterium
ACCTGCGATGCGATCCCAATTCATTTGAATCTCCTTTCGTCAAGGGTGAAATTCAAACCACGCCTAATGCTTTGCAACCGCCATGCCTAAGAGGAGTAAATGGTTCTTGGTGGAACCGGGAAAACCTACATGCCGATGTAAACCGGGTTGCCAAAAAACTTAGATTTCGCATGAACCGCTACGGGCACGCCACGTGCGACCGCTCATTGTTGGATGCGGCTGAAGTGGGTCACGGGCAACCCCCCGACAACGCTCGTGGCATGCAGGTTAAGACGCCGAGGGTCAACACCTGCGGCCGCATCCGCCTCGAATTCCGATGTGGCTCCTTGGTTTCGAAAAGACGTTGCCACTCCCACGTCCCTTCTTAGTGTTTAGGAGAATGACCATGGCGAACTTATCGAACGAGCACGAGGATCCGTCTCGTGCCAGCCGCGCCGCGCCCGCATCGCGCGGCAAGACCGAATCGTCGCCGGAACGTGCGACACCGCAGGCTCAGCAAGAACGTTCCGCACCGCAAGCATCCGCGTCGCCTCAATCATCTAGCGAACAGGGTAGGCGTTCCGAGGGTTTAGGAATGGCTTCGGCCACACAAGCCGCGACCTCCGCATTCGAACGCGCGGGGCGCGAGGCGGCCGAGATGGCGCGCGGCGCGGGGCAATCGCTCTACAACGCTTCGGAAGCCATTGCGCAGGAATCGCGCGAAGCGTTACGCGCGGGACCGTTCGCTTTCATGCAGCAAATGAGCCGCGAGATGGACCGAATGTTTCAGTCGGTCTTTAGTTTTAGTCCGTTCTCGCGCTCGATGCAGAGCATGGCGTCGGCCATTCCATGGACTCCGCCGATGGAAGTGCTTGAATCCGAACGCGAAATTACCGTGTGCCTGGATGTTCCCGGCGTTGATCGCGAAGACATCCAAGTGCAGCTTGAGCCGGGCTTGTTGATGTTGCGCGGCGAACGTCGTAACGAAAGCGTGACGCAAGGGCAGGAAGGCCAGCGGGTGGAGCGCTCTTACGGAAGTTTTTGCCGCACGGTTGCCTTGCCACGCAATATCGACATTGAAAAAACGCAAGCGTCGCTTGATAACGGCGTGCTGCGCGTGACGGTGCCGCTAACGCAATTTCATCCGACCCGTACCCTCACCATTCAAAGTGGACAACAGGCGGGCTCGCAAGGGCAACAACAACAGCCCGGCCTCGCGGCGCAGTCAAGCCCGGTAGCGGAGCACAACGGCGGCCAGTTCGCGCAACAAGAGGCGTCCCAACGCCGCTTCGAGGGCGGTAACGTCACGCATTAATTGCATCCCATCAAAATTAAGCTTGGTCGCATGCAACGACATTCATGCGACCAGGCGTTTCAAACTCTCTCGACTCCTTACTAAGTGATCGACCTTTCCAATCCCTCTAAGTTATTAACGGAGTTCGTCGGATGGCTGGCCGCGTTCATCTTGTTGATCACGATGGTCCGGCAGGTATACACGCAATGGCGCGATGGCGCGGTTGGAGGTGTGTCGCGCTGGCTATTCGTTGGGCAAATCGCCGCGTCGTTGGGGTTTACGATTTACAGCATGCTCGTTGGCAATATGGTGTTCGTGGCCACCAATGCATTGATGCTTTTGAATGGCGGCATTGGCCTTGCCATTGATCGACGCAATCGTAGGCGAGCGAATAGATCGCCGCATGCCGGCATGGCGGCCCCGGCAACGCGTTAAATCGAGATAAGCCCCCGCATTTCAATGGGCGGTATCTAAGGGCGTCGTGCGTTCCGCCGCGATTTAATCGCGGGTACAGTTCATGGGTGCCTAAACCTTCCACTTCCCTCGTCGTGCCGTACATGGTGGCGCTCGCGGCCGTATTAGTCGCGACGGCGATACGCGTGGTTATTGACTCATTCATCGGCCACTCCTTACCTTTTCTCGCGTTTTTTGGTGCCATCGTGGCGGCCGGTTGGGCGGGTGGATTGCGTCCCGCCTTAGCGGCGATGAGTTTGAGCGCGCTCGTGCATCTGTTGTTGTTGACACGGCACGAGCCTCCACATCAGTTCAACCACGTCGAGCTATTCAAGCTCATGGCGTTCTTTGGCATCGGGTCTTGGATCGCATTCATGTGCGAAGCCATGCACAGCGCGTTTCGCGAAGCGGCGTTGCGCGAACGGGAGGCGCGGCATGAGGCGGCGGAGCGTCGCGAGGCCGAGATGCGCTATCGCTTGGTGCTGCGGGCCGCGCAAGACGCCTTATGGGATTGGGACATCGAGCGCGAGCGTATTTTTTGGAACGAGGGCGCTCGCGCGCTGCTTGGATACGACGAGGAACCCGCTGGTTATCCAGTCGAGTGGTGGTCGTCGCGTATTCATCCGGACGATCGCGATCGCGTCATTCGCAGTCTTCGTCGCACGATGGCGCACGGACCCGATCGGTGGCAAGAGGAGTATCGCTTTCAACGCGCCGACGGTCGATACGCCGAGGTGCAAGATCGTGGCTGGTTGATGCGCGACGAGAACGGACGCGCGCAACGGATGCTAGGCGCGATGACCGATCTAACGGAAAGCCATCGCGCGAATGCGAGTTTGCGCGAGAGCGAAGAGCGCTTTCGCAGTTTCTTCACGCAAACCGCGGCCGGAATCGTGCAAACGGATTTAGCCGGTCGGCTCATCCGGGTAAACCGTCGCTTTTGCGACATCCTTGAGCGCAGCGAGGATTCCTTACTCCGCCTACGCATTCAAGACATCACGCATCCTGGCGATCTCGATGCGAGTAATGCCCGCGTCGCGTCTCTAATGCGCGAAGAGTCGGAGTCATCCTTTCTCGAAATACGGTATTTGCGAGCCGATGGCGAACCGTTATGGGCCGACGTCGGCATTTCGGCGATACGCGACGCGCAAGGACACGTGCGCTCGATTGTGTGCATCGTGCTCGACGCGAGCGAGCGCCGCCGGGCCGAGGCAGCCTTGCGCGAAAGCGAGGAGCGATATCGGGTTCTCACCGAAGTATCCCCGCAAGTCGTGTGGATGGCGGACCCACAAGGGCGGGTCGTTTACGTCAACCGCATTTGGCTTGAATACAGCGGGCTGACGATGGAACGCACATTGGGCACTGGCTGGCGCGATGTAGTGCATCCCGATCACCGAGACCGCATGGCGAAGGCGTGGGCCGACACGATGGCGTCCGAATCCGATTGGTCCATAGAAGTCCCGCTATTACGCGCGCACGATGGTCAATACCGCTGGCACCAAGTGCGTGGCCTGCCCACGCACGATCGTCACGGCAACATCGTTCATTGGATCGGCACGATCGTCGATGTTCATGAAGCGCGCGAGGCGGCGCGCCGCAAGGACGAATTCATCGCCACCTTGGCGCATGAGTTGAGAAATCCGCTCGCGCCCGTACGCAACGCGCTCGAACTTATTCGTCGCAAACCCGAGGACGTGGAAGTCGTCGAGCAGGCGCGCAGCATGATGGAGCGGCAAATGGAGACGATGGTGCGTCTCATCGACGACTTACTCGACGTGTCTCGCATTACCCGAGGCGTGTTGGAATTAAAACGTCGAATCGTGCGTTTAACGGACGTTGTCGCAAGCGCCGTCGAAACATCCACGCCGGTGGTGGAGCAACTTGGGCATCGAGTTAGCACGGGACTGGTGGATGAAAGTTGGTACGTGGATGCTGATCCCACGCGGTTGGCTCAGGCCTTGTGCAATCTGCTGCACAACGCCGCGAAATACACGCCCGTGGGAGGCACGATTGAATTGAGCGTGCAGCGCCGCGACGACTCGGTGGAGATCAAGGTCAAGGATTCTGGCATCGGCATCGCACCCGATATGTTGGAGCGTGTGTTCGATATGTTTTCGCAAGTCCACGATACGTCGATTGGCCGCACCACCGGAGGATTAGGCATCGGACTCACCCTCGTGCGTCGGTTGGTGGACATGCATGGCGGGCGGGTGATCGCCCGCAGCGAGGGGTTAGGGCGGGGGAGCGAATTCATCGTCAGCCTGCCGCTGATGACGCATGCATCCATGTTGTCCACATTAGGCATGCCAAACCATGTGTATCCCGCCAAGCTTGGCCCACGCAAACGGGTATTGATTGCCGACGATAACGTGGACGCGGTGGAAAGCTTGGCCGCGATTTTGAGTTTGATGGGGCACGAAGTACGCGTGGCCTACGACGGCCGCGAAGCTCTCGCGATCGCCGATGCGTTTAGGCCCGAAGTGGCGGTGCTTGATATTGGCATGCCTTACCTGAACGGCTACGACACCGCGCATTCCTTACGCGAGCGGCCGTGGGCGACAAACATGTTGTTGATCGCGCTGACTGGCTGGGGCCAGCGCGACGACCAGGAACGCTCGGCACGCGCCGGCTTTAAACATCATCTCGTCAAACCAGTGGAGCCGGCGCGGCTCGATGCCTTGATCTCGCCGGCGTCCTAAGCACTTATTCCGTTCGATATGCCTCGAGCCGGTTGTAAAGCGTCTTAAGGCTAACGCCTAAGGCCTGTGCGGCCAATCGCTTATCACCGTCGAAATGCGCGAGTGTCGCGAAAATAATTTCGCGTTGAACCTCGGCCAATGGCGTGCCAACTTTTACATCCAAGCAACCGTCGCGTACGACGAGTTTGCGCGAGGGTGCCGCCGCGCGCGCGAAGTCCACCTCGATCACGTCCTCGGACATGATGAAGGCCCGACTCACCGCGTTCTTAAGCTCTCGTACATTGCCTGGCCACGAATGCTCGGTCAGCTCCTCGATGCAACGCTTCGAGAACGCCTTGGACGCGCCTTCGCGGTAATTGAGTTGATCGAGAAAAATCTGCGCGAGTAAGGCGATGTCCTCGCGTCGTTCGCGTAAGGGCGGCACGCGCAACGGAAAC
>DASTRU010000223.1:0-4798 GCA_035761045.1 Burkholderiaceae bacterium
GTCGTGTGGATTCAATCCGATGGCAGCGCTTATCGCGTCAAGGAACGACGCATGTTTTAAGCGTGCTCGCGGCATCGCAGGCCACGAGAGATTCATTTCTCAGGGAGACATCATGAAGACGTTGATACGGACGATCGCGCCTCAAGCATGGCGCGCCACGCTTTTATGTTCCGCGCTAACGATGGGTGTGGCGGGGTGCGGCGGCGGTGGGGCGCAGGCCGAGCGCACGACCGGCGCGCAAGGAGCATCAACGGACACTACGACTCAACAAGCACTGGCTATTAGCGAACCAAAGCTTGGTGCGCCACAAACCCTCGATACCGGCGCGAGCGGCGAGCCGCGCGATCTGCGGCTTGCACGTAGCGCGACCGGCGCGGTGTTTGCGGTATGGCGCGCGTATGACGGGGTACGCCATAACCTGTGGGCCAACCGCTATAACCCCGCGACGAATGCGTGGGGCACCGCCGGATTGATTGAAAACACCAACGCCGACATCGTCGAATTCGATGTGCAAGCCGACGCGTTGGGCGGGAGCATGGCGGTATGGCGCGAAGTGGATTTAAGCGGTTATCCCAAGCAGATCATGGCCGCGCGTTACAACGCCAGCACGCAATCGTGGCCCGCGATGTCGACCTTAGTGGCACCAAGCGACACGCCGCCGTACTTAGCGGTGGACCCCAAAGGCAATGCCTTAGTGTTTTGGGGGCAAGAAAGCAGCCGGTATTACGACGCGCAAGCCGATCAATGGCTGCCTCCCACGATTATTTCGCGCGATAACGAAGGCAGTGGCTTTCACTTTGGCGTGCGCGGCACGATCGACGCCGCGGGCAATGGCTTTGGCGTGTACACGTTGTCTCGCTCGGAAACACGCACCAACGTGGCGGGCAATTTCTTTAACGGCACGACACGTCAATGGGACGACCCACCTAATCCCGACGAGATCGGCGTTTTGTATCTCGTGCCAAATGGATTCCTAAGTGGTACGAACCAAAATTATTTTTTGAGTCCGGACAACAAAGGCAATTTCTTCGTGGCGTGGGAGGGTTGGATTGTTGATGAAACACCCGTCACGGTTTCGCTTCGCGCGGCCAGTTTTTCCACCGCGAATAAATCGTGGGTTCCAGCGAAGAACATCGTGGCCGGAACGCCAGGCGACAACACCGCATTGCAACGCGTGATCGCCGACACCAGCAGCAATGCCTTGGTGTTATGGACGCGTCGTGAAGGCTCGCGTAGCGCGCTCGAAAGCCTATCGGTGGGCATTACCGACCTTGCCACGACGGCGATGCAAATCGTCGATCAAGACTTAGGCGGAAACGCCTCGCAAGCCGATGCGGGATTTGACGCGTGCGGAGGCGCGATCGCCGTGTGGCTGCAAGAGGAAGCGGTTGGAAAAGGAGGGGCGTCACGCATTAACGTTGGCATCAATCGTTACCGCGTGAATGGCAATCAATGGGGCAAGGCAAGCCTGCTAGAAAACCAGCCAGGCGAAGCGCGCAGTCCGCGCGTCGTCGTCGCGCCCGATGGCAAAGCGCATGTCGCGTGGATTCAAGCCGAGGGCAATACCTATCGGGTAAAAACCTTGCGCTTGTGATGACGACATAAGCACGGCGTGCGTAATTAAAACGCCCACTTAAGTCCAACGCCGAATCGTCGCGCCGTACCACCCGCGCGACGTTCGGCATAGGCCACGTCAACAAGCACGGTATTGCCGAACGCCGCCCAACGCACGCCGGTGTTGATCCACGCTTGGCCGCGATCGTCGCCGTAGGTTTCGGCGACCCATTCAAACGGGCCTAACTTAGCGCGCTCGATCGCAATACCCCACGTGGTGCTGCTTTGATGAATACCGCCGTCGCGCTCCCACCCCGCGTTCACATGCAACTCCCAATGCCGGGCGATGAAGTGCGGCACCGTGACGACACCCTCGATCGCGCGTGAAGGCGTGGCGAAATGGCGACCATCGGGACGTGAGGAGTCCACGCTGTAGGCGAGGGCGACGCCAATCGTGTCATCCGTCAACTTACGCAAGTTAGTTTTGCCAACCCAGCTAACGGTCTGAACGTGTTCGTCACCAGAATGCTCGGCGCCGACGCGTGCTCCCAGTTGCGTGCTCCAGCGCGTCCCGCAGGCTAATTGCGTGCTGGCACTGCGAACGACGGGCGTATCGCGCGCGCGTTCTCGCATCCAACCGGGCTCTAGCTCGCAGGCGCCGCGTTCGATTACACCAGCATCCTCGGTATGCAACGGGCGCGCCGCGTAGCTAGCGGTTGTCGTGAAGGCAATCGCCATCCCCACCATCCAACGGGGCGGCTTCATGCCGTGGCGCGCGTGAAGGAGGGGGGTTTAGGAGTGGTGGAGTTATTCATTATTAGTCGTTGGAGGATGTATTGATTAAGCACGCCCTACATAGTGCGTTTTGTTGGTTGAAAAAATAAACCGCGCATGAGCGCGGTCTATTGAAACGCATTAGGACTTTAAGAAACGCGCTTTAAGCCGACGACCACAACGCGGATCGCGGACTGGCCGAGCTTTTTTGGCCCGATCGGTCGTACTCGGTGCCTTGCAAACCAAACGCGTCGATCAATCCGCGATCGGCATAGGCTTGCAAACGCGCCAGCGCGACGCGTTGAACCCGCATCGCGACGCTTGCGGCGTGAACACGGCTGCGGAAGGTGCTGCGTTGATCCTGGCCTAAGCGATTGGCTTCGCGCGCGATGGCGCCTAGCATGCCAATCGCGCCTTCGAGTTCGTTCAAGGCGGCGGTGAGTTCATCCGTATCGCGGCCGGCCAAGGCGTCACGCTGACGATCAATCGCGCTTTCAAGACGCGAGAATGCGTCGATGAGCGGGTCAGGGCGGTGTTCGGCGGGAACGTGTGCGGACGTCATGGGCGCCTCGTGAAAAATTAGTGAGCCGTCGAAGCTCCCAGCAATTCGCTGGCCTGACGGATCAATTTATCGGCAATCGCGCCCGCGTCGACCTTGAATTCGCCGTTGCGGATCGCGTTCTTGATGCGCTCGACTTTTTCCAAGTCGAAGTCGCTGTTAACACTCGTGCCAGCACTGGACAGGCGTTGTGCCTGTTCGGACAAGTCCACGCGGTCGGACGGCACGCTGGTGGGCGCGACCGCCGTCGTGCTGCTCGAACCCGCGCGGCTAGGCCGTTCGAGTCCGGGCTGCGAAACGCCAATGCTGTTTAAATCGAGGCCGGTTTTCATTCCAATCTCCCTGATGCCTTAGCACCCATCCGGATGGGATGAGTGGCTACGACCACAGTATCGGCGGCCGGAACCAGAACTTGAGGCCTGATAAGCGGAAGCGAAACCAGGCAATTCACGTTTACAACGCGCAAGGTGTGCAATGCGACACGATTTCAATTTCATCGCGCCACCACCACGGTCTTGCCCGCACCCGCTACCGCGTCCAACACGCGGCCCGCGTTGGTGCGCACTCGTACCGGCTGGCCCTCGCTCACCGAGGCCAAGGCGGTGCCCTCGGTGCCTACCGAAAAACCGTCGCCGGTTTGCACGATCTGCACCGTATCGCCCGCCGCCACGGTAATGGGCGTGCGCAAGGCATTGGGTCGAAGCGCTTGCTGGGCCGCGAGACGATGACGCGCGACGCGGTCGACGACGTCTTGCATATCGCGCAACGGCGCTTCGTGCTCGGCGGTGTATTCAACTTCGGCGAAGCGCACATCGGCGGGCGTGAGTCGCGCGCCGCTCTCGATATCGCGCACCGTCACCAGTGCGGGGCCATATAAGCGTACGGCTACGGGCACGCTAATGTTCCAGCGCGCCGTGCCCTCCACGCAGCGCACGCCAATGCGCGCGCGGCCCCATAACCGAACGCCCACGGGTAAGTAGGCCTGTGCCCGCGCGCAAGGCGCCAAGCGCAAGCGCGGGTCGATCCGACCCACCTCGAGTTCGAGCCGTAATCCAAGCTTGCGCGCCTGTTCATCCAAGCCCGGACGCGCGAAGGTTTCCGCCAACGAGTTTAGGTCGGCCGCGGCATCCGCGACGGCGGTTTGCGCTTGCGCACGATCGGCCACGGCCAGCGTGAGAGCCAGCACACCAATCGCAAGCGCGCCGCGCGACAGTTGAGTAAAGCGAATAAGCCATGCATCCATGACGCGCACTTTAAGTACGGCGCGCCACGGTCAAGGAGCGAATTACGCCGCCCGCACCCCGTTTTTCGGCGCTTAAGTTTTGCGGCGGGCAGGGATCATCGGCATCGCTACACGAATCTTTAGGAGTGGTGGCGATGGATAACCGATTGACCGCGAACTTTGACTTTCATGCGCGAGCGCTCGAGCTTCGTTCCGAGCGTCAACGCGTGCTGTCGTCAAACATCGCCAACGCCGATACCCCGGGCTATGCCGCGCGCGATTTCAAATTCACCGAAGCGCTTGCGCAAGCCACGGGTAAGAGCCTGAACGGCGGCTTGCCCGCGGCACCTGCTTTATCGGCCACGCGCGAAGGACATTTAGGCCGTGGTGGCGCGCAAGCCGGCGGCCCGCCCGAACTTTTATATCGCAGCGCCGAGCAAGCGAGCATGGACGGCAACACCGTCAGCATGGATCGCGAGCGCGCGAGTTTTGCCGACAACGCGGTGCGCTACGAAGCGACGCTGCGCTTTATCAACGGAAACATCCGGACGATGCTGTCCGCGATCACCGGTCAATAAGGAGCCGCGTCATGTCCTTGTTCAAGGTTTTCAATATTTCGGGCAGCGCGGTCTCGGCGCAAAGCCAACGACTCAACGTGGTCGCGTCGAACCTGGCCAACGCCGACAGCG
>DASTRU010000224.1:0-6835 GCA_035761045.1 Burkholderiaceae bacterium
TGTTATGCGGTTTCCGCCATGCCTCCCATGACCGCGTTCATGCCCCCATCCACATAAAGAATTTCGGCGGTAATGCCGGCGGCTAAGTCCGACAACAAAAAGGCGGCGGCATTGCCCACGTCGTCGATCGTGACGTTGCGACGCGCGGGGGCATTGGCTTCGTTGAACTTCAGCATCTTCGAGAAATCCGCGATGCCCGACGCGGCTAAGGTTTTGATCGGCCCCGCGCTGATGGCATTGGCGCGCATGCCACGTGAACCAATCGCTTCGGCCAGGTAACGCACGCTCGCTTCGAGCGAGGCTTTGGCAAGACCCATGGTGTTGTAATTGGGCACCACGCGTTCGCTTCCTAAATACGTCAAAGTCAACACACTTGGCATATGGCCCGCTTCGACTGATTTAGTTAACAAGGGCAGGGCGGCTTTCGTCAATGCGGGAAATGAGTACGCCGAGATGTCATGCGCAATACGAAAATTTTCGCGCGTAAGGCCGTCAAGCAAATCGCCCGCGATGGCCTCGCGCGGCGCGAAGCCAATCGAATGCACCAAGCCATCAAGACGATCCCAATGTTTGCCCAGGTTTTCAAACGTGGCCGCGATTTGCTCGTCGGATCCGACATCGCAATCGAAGATGAGCGTGCTGTCGAACTCTTTCGCGAAACCCGCGATGCGATCCTTGAACCGTTCACCCACGTAGGTAAAGGCAAGTTCGGCGCCCTCGCGTTTGCATGCCCGCGCGATGCCATAAGCGATCGAGCGATTCGATAGCACGCCGGTAACGAGAATGCGTTTGTTGGCCAGAAAACCCATGAATTCAAACTCCCTAAGTTATTTACGAATGCGTTGGCGTTGTTGGTCGGTGTCGATATCCACGTACCGCCACCAATCGCGCACGAACGGCCAGCGGCGGTAATTTTGCACCCACGGGTAATCCATATCGATCGCGTACCGGTGCACGAGGTAGTTTTGCGGCGCGTAGGCGATGATGATTTTTTGCATCTCGCGCAATTTGGCTAAGCGTTCGGCCCCATTGGGTAATTCGTCCTGCTCGCGATAAAGCTGGTCGTACTCCTTGAGCTTGAAGCGCGACAAGTTTTCCGCGCCCGCCGAAGGGCCATACAACTGGCGGAACGATCCCGCGCTGTCGGGGCTGCCCGCGCTTAGTCCTAAGCTCCACACCATGAATTGTCCGTTGCGGGCGAACCTAAGTTGCTCGGGCCATTTGGCGACCTTAAAGCTCATGCGCACGCGAATCGCATCGAGCGACTTTTTCCAGATCTCGTCGTTGATGCGCGCGCGCTGGTCGGGCTGCGTTGAAAATTCGATGACGAGCGGCGAGCCATCGGGCCGATCGCGCCAGCCATCGCCGTCGCGGTCGATATAGCCATAGGTATCGAGTAAGGCGTTCGCGCGGGCGGGATCGGTCTCGCCCATTTCGGTGCGTAGCCTGGGGTCGTAGCCGTAGGTCATCGGCATGATCGGCCCGTGCGCGGGAAACGCTTGATATTTATAAGCGGTACTAATGAGTTCGTTGGTGTTGATCGCAAGATTCAAGGCGCGGCGTAGGGCAATCTTCTCGGGCGTATAGCCGCCGATGACCGGATGCTCCATGTTGTAGACCGCGAAGGTGTAGTCGATCACCGGCACGCGCTCGACCGTCACGCCTTTTTTTTGCAACGTGGGCGACGGTTTGCCGTTGGGTAACGCGATCGGCGAAAGATCCAGCGTCAAGCGTTCAAGATGATCGTGCTCGCCATTTAAAAACGCGAGCCAGCGCGGTTGGCTTTCTTCAACGATGTCGATCTCGACGCGGTCGATCAGCGGCAGCTTGCGGCCCTTCAAGCGTTGCGCGATTTCAACCGCGCTTGCATCGCTTGGATCGGGTTCCACGTCGTAAAAATTGTCGCGGTAATTAGGATTGCGTTCGAGAACGATGCGCGACGAGCGCCGCCATTCGCTCAAGCGAAACGGTCCGGTTCCCACCGGATGCTCCATGATCTTGTCGCCGTAAAACTCCACCACCTCGCGCGCGACCGCGCCGACCACCGAGCCATCGGTCAAATCGCTTGCAAAGCGTGGATTTGGTCGACCGAGTTTGATTTGGAATGTGTACCGGCCGAGAGTGCGCAAACCCTCGGCCTCGCGGTCGTAATCGAATTTGCCGGTCTTGAGCGCGTCGTCGCGAATCGCACGCATGCCGAGTATGTCGAGCACTTCCAATCCGCCGTAGCTTGGACTTTTCCAGCGCGGATCGAAATGCCTCTTGAGCGAATACACGTAATCGGCCGCGGTCAGCTCGCGCTTGTTGCCTTTGAAGGCTGGGTCGTCGGCGAAGTAAATGCCTTGACGAATCTTGAAGGTAAAGGTTTTAAAGTCGGCCGACGCGGTGGGCAATTCGGCCGCGGTATTAGGCACGACGGTGCCGGGTTTGGCTAAGTAGGCGTAGCGCAAGGGCGCGTCGAAGATGTTGTTGGCGACGCTGCGCGAATACAAATCGGATATTTGCGCGGGGTCGAAGCCCGTCTCGGCAACTTCGAAGGCGTAGCGAAAGATTTTTTTGGGTGCGTCAGCAGGGATTTGCGCATTGGCCGAACTAGCAACGGCAATTACAACAATAGCGAGGCTTAGGCGAAGAAGACTCATGATTCGCGCATGCGTGACGATTGTTGGTGAATCCAATGAACGGTAAGCCCAATGATTCCCGTCGCCGCCATTGATATCGAAAGGGCTGCGATCAATACGAACGCCGCCTTTTTAAGCTGATGTCGTATGACGTGAAAATCGTTCGCGTCGTTGATCACGACGCACCCTTGGCTTAAGCCCAAATAGCCTTTGGGATGAAGGCGAAACGCGCCTCGCATAATCTGTTCGCACCGTACTTCGTCGTCGATGCGGTCGTCGATTGCATGCGGCGCGAACCATCCAGAGAACGCGGGAACCGATAGCGCTCCCATCTTCAACGTACTCATCGCCTGACTCTTCAACTCAAAACCACACTCGATCATTCGTGGCCTTTCTCTACAAACACGCTGTGCTACCACGGCATAATGCCCCACATCTTGCATGGAGTTGGGAGAGGGCGTGGCTGGCTACATCGTGCGCCGTTTGTGGCAGATGATTCCGACGCTTGCCGGCGTGGTGCTGCTGGTGTTCGTGTTGTTTCATTACTTTGGCGGCGATCCTGCCGAGATCATCGGAGGCCTAGGCGCCACGCAAGCGCAGATCGCCGCGATCCGCCAGCAACTCGGGCTCGATCAACCGGTGTGGATGCAGTTGTGGATCTTCGTCAAGCAAATCGTCACCTTCGATTGGGGCCGTAGTTGGGCAACGAATGAAGCGGTGTCGAATCTGTTCGCCACGCGTTTGCCCGCGACCTTGACGGTGATGGTGCCGATCCTCGTGCTCGAAGTATTTCTCGCGGTGCCGATCGCGTTGGCGGTCGCATATGTGCGCGGCTCGCTAACGGACCGCATGGTGATGGTGTTAACGACGGTGGCCTTGTCGATTTCGTTTTTGGTCTACGTGCTCGTGGGGCAATGGTTGTTCGCGTTCAAGCTCGCGTGGTTCCCAGTGCAAGGGTGGAGCGCAAGCACGTGGCAAAACCTCGTGCAGTACGCGCCGCTGCCGGTATTGCTCGCGGTGCTTGTTGGCTTGGCGCCGCAAACACGGCTGTACCGCAGTTTTTTTCTCGACGAGATTGGACAAGACTACGTGCGCACCGCGCGCGCTAAAGGCTTGGGCGAGAAGAGCATCTTGCTCGTGCACGTGTTGCGTAACGCGATGATCCCCGTCCTCACCAATGTAGCGGTGGCGCTTCCCGGCATCTTCGTGGGTTCGTTCTTGATCGAGGTGTTCTTCTCGATTCCAGGCCTGGGCCGCGAGATCTTGCTGGCCGTCAATCGCAGCGATTACCCGGTCATTCAAGCGGTCACGATTTACTTGGCGGTGCTCACCATGATCATCAATCTCGCGGCGGACGTGCTCTACCGCGTTATCGATCCACGCGTGCAATTGCGATGACGAATTCGGTATTCACGCCATCCGCCATCCGGTCCCAAGGCGTGTGGGCCACCGCGTGGATGCGTCTAAAGCGCGACCGCGTGGGCATGGCGTCGCTGTGGGTGGTCCTCGTGTTTGTCTTGATGGTGATCGCAAGCGCGGTGGGCTTGATCGCGACCGATTGGTCGCGCGAGGTCGCGGTGCCATACGCGAACCCGAGCTTCTTAGGTCCCACGCCGCCCGAAACCGCCAAGATCGATCAACCCACCGGCCCAATGCTTGAGTTGGGCGACGTCGATCCGCTCGCGCCTAAGCAAGCGCAAGTCGAGGTACTCGCCAAGAAGTACGCGGTCGAAGCGCCTAAGCGGCTCGACATGCTGCCGTTCGGCGCCGATCGGCAAGGGCGCGATGTCGTCGCCAAGGCGATCAAGGGCGCGCAGATGTCGATACAAGTTGGCGTGCTGGCCGCGCTCGTCGCGACGCTGATCGGAACGGTATTAGGCGCGATCGCCGGGTATTTCGGTGGCCGCGTGGGCGACATGCTCGAATGGCTTTACAACGTCTTCACGGCCGTGCCGGGCATCTTGTTGATCTTCGCGTTCGCGGCGGTGTTGGGGCGTGGCGTTGGAACGGTGGTGTTGATTCTCGGCCTGACGGGCTGGACTGGTATTTATCGATTGGTGCGCGCCGAATATATGAAGCATCGCCAGCGCGAATACGTGCGCGCTGCCACCGCGATTGGCGCAAGCCATGCGCGTCGTATGTTCGTGCACATCCTGCCCAACGTGAGTCACGTCGTACTCGTGCAGTTGTCGCTGCACGTGGTGTTCTTCATCAAGGCCGAGGTGATCTTGTCCTTCCTCGGTTTGGGCGTGCCGGTCGATTCCATTTCGTGGGGCACGATGTTGAACGAAGCACAAGCCGAACTCATCTTGGGTAAGTGGTGGCAGTTGGCGGCCGCCACCGCGTTCATGGCGACCTTCGTGACCGCGTTTTCGATGTTCACCGACGCGTTGCGCGACGCGCTCGATCCTAAGTTGCGCTAAGGGCTAGGCGATGACCGCATTGGTGCGCATTCAACATCTCAGCATCGCGTTTCGTTTAGGCAAGCACGATGTCGTCGAAGCGGTACGCGACATAAGTTTCGATATTCCAGAAAACGCGACGATCGCCTTGGTGGGCGAGTCCGGCTCGGGCAAAAGCGTAAGCGCGATGTCGATGCTGCGCCTGTTGCCCGATAACGCGATGATCGATCCCGTAAGCCGCGTTGAATTCGCGGGACGAAACCTGCTTGACATACCGATGGCCGAATTGCGCGAGATTCGTGGCCGCGATATTTCGGTGGTGTTTCAAGAGCCGATGACGTCGCTCAACCCCGTGTTCACCATCGGGCACCAAATCGCCGAGACGCTCGAACTGCACAAACACTTAAGCTGGCGCGCGGCTCTGGATCGCGTCGTGGAGTTGCTGACCGAAGTCGGCATTCCCGAGCCCAAGGCGCGACTCGACGCGTATCCGCATGAGTTATCGGGCGGCCAACAGCAACGCGTAATGATCGCCATGGCGATCGCCTGCGAGCCTAAATTGCTGATCGCCGACGAGCCTACGACCGCGCTTGACGTCACCGTGCAGCGGCAAATTCTCGAACTGTTGCGTAGATTGCAAACCAAGCACCGCATGAGCGTGCTGTTCATTAGTCACGACTTAGGCCTAGTGGGCGAGATTGCCGATCACGTCGTGGTGATGCGTCATGGCGAGATTCGCGAGCAAGGCCCGGTCGAACGCATCTTCACCGCGCCGAACGATGCGTATACGCAAGCCTTGCTTGCATGTCGCCCGCGCGTGGATGTTCGTCCGCAACGTTTGCCGGTGATCGACGACGTCATGCGGCATCGTTCAGTCGCGAGCGAGCCACGCCCTGTACGACCCGCTCGAGGGCAACCGTTGATCGAAGCCAAGCATTTGCGCAAGCAATACACGCTCAAGACGGGGCTCTTTCGCCGCAAGGTGATTGATGCGGTCAAGGATGTGTCGTTCACGCTCGAACGTGGACGTACCTTGGGCGTGGTGGGCGAATCGGGTTCTGGCAAGACAACGGTGGGGTTGTTGCTCATGCGTTTGATCGACGCGACCGCGGGCGAGGTGCGTTACGACGGCGCCGACTTGCTTAAGCTCGACGACCGCGCGCTCATGCCATATCGCAAACGCATTCAAGTGATCTTTCAAAATCCGTATGCGAGTTTGAACCCGCGTTTTACCGTCGGCGAAATCTTGACCGAACCGATGCGGATTCATCGCATCGGCGCGAACGATGAAGAGCGTTACGCAACGGCGACGGCTTTGGTCGAGCGCGTGGGGCTTAATCGCGCAGCGCTTCAAAAATACCCGCACGAATTTTCAGGCGGACAACGCCAACGCATCGCGATCGCGCGTTGCCTCACGCTCAAGCCCGAAGTGTTGATTTGCGATGAATCGGTGTCAGCGCTCGACGTGTCGGTGCAGGCCACGGTGTTGAACCTGTTGTTAGACCTGCAAGACGAATTTGGCATGAGTTACATCTTCATTAGCCACGATCTCGCGGTGGTCAAAACCATGGCCGACGATGTATTGGTGATGAGCCAAGGCGAAGTCGTCGAGCGCGGCAGTAGCGACGCGATTTATGAACAACCACGACATCCTTACACGCAAAAATTACTTAGTGCGGTACCGCGCGGGTTGGCGGGCCATCGTTGATTCATCGTCGTTCGCTTGCAAGGAGTCGTCATGCCACTCGTTACCTTAACCGTTCGCGCGCCTAAATCGGCGGAGTTCAAATCGCACGTCTTGGATGCCGTACA
>DASTRU010000225.1:0-22019 GCA_035761045.1 Burkholderiaceae bacterium
ACGGTATCTTCGAGGACTTGTTGAAGCGATCGCGCGACATCCAAATGATGTTGCTCCATCGCATCCCCACGTCGTCTTGCGGGACCGAAGGCGCTGGTCAATTCAAAACGTTGCGCCACGTAAGCGCCATCATCGGTCGCATGCACATGCTCGCGAAAAATATCGACATACTCGGGCGCGCCAAAGGCCGCGAGCGCCATGACCTTGTATTCGTCGCTCGCGTGTTGAAAGCCCAGCCACCGCGTCACGTCCTCGTACAGCAGCCCAAGCGAATGCGGCAAGTTCACCTGCCGGAGACGTCGATACTCCTCGCCGGTGAACCAACCAAGACTCGTCGTGGCGCGTTCGCCGCGACCGTCCATCGTAAGAACCGCGCATTGATCGAAAGGCGACGCGAGAAACGCACTCGCCTCGTGCGCGCGGTGATGTTCGACCCAATGCCAACGCGCCGCGACCTGTTCATACGTCAATCCAGCGAAGCGCTCTTGAAGATGATGCGGTACCGCGCCGACCAATTGCCGAGGCGCGTTAACGACATAGGAGAGGAAGAGCGGATCCCATGGCGATGCATCCCCCAACGACGGTGCCGCGCGCGAGGGCTCAAGCGGCAACACGATGCTTTCGGGCAAGGGCGGCAGGCCGCTCGCGTCTTCCTCGGCCAATCGCTCGGTCGCAAGCGTCATGATGTCGGTGTATCCAGACGCGGGACGACCCGTGGTGTCGAGCTTGGCCGCGAGCGGCAGCAAGCGCGGGTCGAATGCATAGCCGATGCGATCGACATCGAGCATGTGCAAGCCCGCGAAGCGCAAACAATAGTCGATAGCGTGAAACGGCAATTGGTACGCGGCGAACGGCACCGGGCGCTTGCCGTGCTTCACGCGGGTAAAGCGTTCTTCCTCCGCGGCGGCGATAACCTCGCCGTCGCGAACCAAGGCGGCGGAGCAATCATGGAAGGCGGCATTAATGCCTAAGGTGATCATGGGACGCTTTCTGGTTGCTACGGTTGCCGCCGTTCAATCCAACGCTCGGCCTCGTCCAATCACTCGACGGGCACCAAGGGCATGACGGTTCGTTTTGGCTCGAACAAGGCAAGGCACGCATCGACTACTTCTTGAGGCGCGACCTTGCGCAAACAATCGTGATGCCCTTCGGGGCACACGCTCTTGAAGCAGTACTTGCACGGCACGTCGTGCGAAAGCACGTGCGAACGCACTAGCCACGGCGTGTGCTGAGGATTAGTCAACGCATACAAATCGACCACCGGCGTGTTTAACGCCGCCGCGATATGCACTGGGCCACTGTTGTTGGACACCAATACTCGCGCGAGCGAAATCGCCGCCGCGCACTCGCCTAAGTTCAATTCCCCGGCGAGGGAATAAGACGCCGCCCCCATGCGAGCACGTACCTCGTTGACTAAGTTCCGTTCATTAGAAGTGCCGCCAAACACCACGGGGCAATCGAGTTGCTCGGCGATTCCGCGTGCCGCTTGCGCGAACTGTTCGACTGGATAACGCCGCGAGGCCGCCGTCGCGCCCGGATGCATCAATATCCACGGACGCGAAGCGTCGATACCCAATTTAGCGAGCCGCGCGACGACGCGGCGCCGATCGTCGGTCGTCACGCGAAACGACAAGCGGCGCTCTTGCGTCGTGCAACCGATGGCCGCGACTAAGTCGAGTTGACGCTCTACTTCATGACGCACCAACTGCTGCGGCTCGGACTCCGCCACCCAGTCGGACAACAATCGATAAGGGTTTTCGCGCGAGTGCGCAAGCCGCAAGGGAATGCCCGCCAAGCGACACATCATGGCCGCCGGCAACGCGGTTTGCGTATACACGGTGAAAATAATGGCCGCGTCGAACCGCTGCTTGCGCAAAGTCTCGATCATTTCGAGATCGATCGCGCGGCCCGCATCGTGTTCGTGCTTTACCCAAGGCGCGTCGTATGCGATGACGTCGTCAATCTCCGGAACATGACGCGCGGCTTGCGCGCCAGCCTTCGACGCAAGCAACGTGACGCGACGCCCTGGACGCGCGTGTTTGACCGCGCGAATCGCGGGGGTGGTCATCAATACATCGCCTAAGTTATCCAAGCGAATGCACAACACGTTTTGCGCATGAGCCCAATCGATCATAAGTCCCCCGGAGAGCGTTGTGATTGATGCGTTATCGCGTACGGTTATGCGAGCTCCGTGACGCGCTTGCGTTGGGCACGCGGCGTTAGATTGGCGATCGTGCGCGCCACGCTTACCCAGTCATCGACGATGTAATGCGGATTGCGTAACGGTCCACGCTCCCAGCATGTTTCATTGCCGTTATCGATCAACACCGTGCGGCAACTCGCGCGGCATCCCGCTTCCACGTCGTCGAGGATGTCGCCCACCATCCACGACCGGGAAAGATCGAGTCGCATATCGTGCGCGGCGCGTTCGAGCATGCCGGGGCGCGGCTTGCGGCAGTCGCACGTCGGGCGTCCGTTGTCATCGGGCGCATGTGGACACCATATGAAGCCATCAAGCTTGGCGCCGTACGCGGCAAGTAATTCACGAATGCGTTGCTCCACGCCTTTAAGCGCGCGGGCGTCGAATAAACCGAGCGCGACCCCCGGTTGATTCGTCACCACGACAATGCGGTAGCCAAGCTCCATCAGCTCGCCAACCGCTTCGCCCGCGCCCTCGCTTAACGTAATGCGATCGGGATCGACGTTGTACGGCACGTTCTCAATCAAGGTGCCGTCCTTATCGATGAACACCGTGGGATGCAGCGCTTGATCGAGGCGACGCGACAACTTATGCGTGGTACGCGACGGTCCGCCGGTCGCGCACGCTAAGGCACTGGAGTTCATGGCCAGGAGGTTTCTCTCATCGGCAGGATCATGACTTCGGGCACCACGACTTCCGCGGGCGTACCGAGGACGAACATCACCGTTTTGGCGACGTGCGCTGGATCCATTAGGTTTTGAAGATCGATATCGGGAAAGCGATCGAGCAGGAACGGCGTACGCATACCCCCCGAAACAATCGCCGTGACTTTCACACCATACGGTCTAAGTTCGGCATGCAATGCATGGGAGAGTCCTAACAAGCCCCACTTCGTCGCGTGATAAGCCGACGCATTCGGCCACGCGCGTTTGGAGGCGGTGGACGCGATGTTGACGATGTGACCGCTTCCGCGTTCGCGCATGACCTTCGCGGCGTGCCGGGCGATATAAAACGGACCGGTCAAATTGGTTTGAACGATGCGCTCCCAGTCTTTTGCTTCCAACTCATCGACGGGCACGGTGATATCGATCGCGGCGTTGTTAATGACGGCGTCAAGCCGCCCTTCGCGCCCCACGACGCGATTAATGACATCGCGCACTTGAGCGTCATCGCCAACGTCCAAGCCGATCGCATAAGCGCGCCCTTTACCTTGCGGACCGCGCATGGATTCAAGCTTGCTCGCGCAGGCTTGCGCGGCGTCTTCGCGCAAGTCGCATACGATCGCCGTCGCGCCACGCAGCATCGCCGCTTCGGCGATTTGCGCGCCTAAGCCGCGCGCGCCACCGGTCACGAGCACGACTTGTCCTGCGAGTTCGTCGCTCGTCGTTGCGTTAGACGTACGCTCTTGCACCATCGGTTCTGCTTCAGCCATTCCTAGTTCTCCCATTTCGATTCATAAGTTTTTTATCAACGCAGCGCGCTAACCACTTCATTGTTCAGCGGCATCGCCGCATGCAGCGCGGCACCGGTGCGAATGCGTTCGGATTGCAAAGCGCGCTCATACACGTCCATCAGTCCGCAAGCGACTTGGCTCCATGTGAACGATCGATTCGCGCGCAGACGCCCCGCTTCACCAAAGGTGCGCCGCAAACCGGCATCGCGATGCAAACGCGCTAGGCGATCGGCGAGCGCCTCTGGGTCTTCGGGCGGCACGTGAAAGCCGGTAATGCCATCGAGCACCGTGGAACGAATGCCACCCACGGACGAACCGATCACGGGCGTGCCACACGCCATCGCCTCCAACGGCGTAATGCCAAATGGCTCGTACCAAGGCGTCGTGACGAATACGTCGGCCGCGCTGTAATACAAGCGCAATGCCGAACGATTACGACGACCCACGAAGGTCACGAGATCACCCACGCCTTCTTGTTCGGCCAATTCACTAAGTCGAGCGATTTCCGGCGTCGCGATGGGATTGGGACTCGGCGAGTTGCCGCCAACGACATACAACCGCGCCTTGAGCGCATGGCGGCGCTTGAGCACGCCAATGCCGCGAATCACGTTGTCGATTCCCTTGCGTGGCACGAGACGACCGAGCTGAAGCACCGCGAATTCATCGCGATTCCAACCGAGTTGCGCGCGTGCCTGCGTGCGTTCGACAGGCATTAATTCGTCTGGATCGAAACCGCACGGCACCACGTCGATCTTGCGCGAATCGGCGTCGTACAAGGTCAGCAAGTCGTCGCGGTCTTGCACGCATTCGGCGACGATACGCGTGGACTCCTCCACCAGTTCATCCTCGATCGCAAAGCGCTCGTCGGGAAATAAATCGCTCTCGCGTTGATGCTGCCGACGTACACGACCGAGCGCGTGAAAGGTCATGACGAGCGGAAGACCTAAGTTGCGCGCCGGGTATAACGCCGCTTGGCCAGACATAAAGAAGTTGGCATGCACGACGTCGTAAGGCCGCGTTTGCCCGTCGAGAAATTCATTGAGAAACGCGCCGAACGCAGGCATTAACGGCAGCAGTTGTTCCTTAGGCAAGAACTGCGATGGGCCAGCGGGCACATGAATTACTCTCACGCCGGGCTGCCATTGAAATACCGTGGGCAAAAAGCTTCTATCGCGCCGCGTGAACACGTCCACCTCGCACCCTCGGCGCGCAAGCTGGCGCGCGACGTTGGCGACATAAATGTTTTGACCTCCGCTATCCACGCTTCCTGCAAGCGCGAGCGGTGAAGCATGTTCGCTAACGAGTGCGATCTTTCGCATAAAGGGCTCTCCTGTGAATTCCGAGGCCGCGACGGTTCGTTCGGCCTTGCGGAAACAGCAGGCCGCGTGCCACGCACTTGGCAACACTTTTCTAGTATTTAGAAACGACTTAGTCAGGTCGCACGGAACACGTCGTGCTGCAACCTCGTCCTTGAACTATTTTTCCCGTCACTACTTATTTTTTTATGACCGAATTCAACGCGTTTCTCACCACGTTAAGAACTTATGACGTTCGTCTCTTCAACTTAGGTCAAAGCCAAATCAACGTATCCACGCTTATCGGCGTGGCGCTTGGCATCGTCTTATTGTTCGTGTTGGCCGGTTGGCTAAGACGTTGGTTGATCAATCGACTGCTCGCGCACACCTCGCTTGACGAGGGCGCGCGCGAAGCGGTGGCGACGCTTGTGCGATACGTCGTAATCGTGGTTGGGTTTATGTTCGTCATGCAAAGCGCGGGCATCGACCTCACCACCTTCAATGTTCTTGCGGGCGCGGTGGGCGTCGGTATTGGCTTTGGCTTGCAAAATATTGTGAGCAACTTTATTAGCGGCCTGATCGTGATGCTCGAACGGCCCGTGCGCATTGGCGACCGTATTGAGGTTGCGGGTTCGGAAGGCGATGTCATCGAGATTGGCGCGCGCAGTACCAAGCTTTTAACCGCGCGCCGCGTGGTGGCTATCGTGCCGAATCAAAAAATCATTACCGAGACGGTGCGCAATTGGGAATATGGCTCGAGCGCGACGGCGCTTACCGTGACGGCCAAGGCCGCAAGCGCGCACGACGCGCATGACGTTGAACGCTTGCTTATCGACGCCACGCGCGATGTCGACGGACTTTTGACCGATCCACCACCGCAGGTGTTGTTCACCGCGATGGACGGCAACGGTCATACCTTCGAACTTCAAGCGTGGACGAATGCCGATACGAACACGCGCGCCAAGCAATCAAGCGCGCTGCACTTCGCGGTGCATAACCGCTTTAAGGCCGCCG
Organism: Burkholderiaceae bacterium; assembly: GCA_035761045.1. Taxonomy (GTDB): domain Bacteria; phylum Pseudomonadota; class Gammaproteobacteria; order Burkholderiales; family Burkholderiaceae_E; genus DASTRU01. The sequence continues at coordinate 5,963 of DASTRU010000225.1, forward strand.
GAGTTAAATTGGCCGCCTAAGTTCGATTCATAAAAAAACACCATGGTTCGCAAGAACCATGGTGTTCGTCTCCTCCAACGAAGCGCGTGCTTAACGCGCGCTTTCGTTCGCTGGCGGAGTCTTAATGCGGATGTCGTTTTTAACCGACTTCACGCCCTTCGAATTGCGCGCGATTTCCACGGCGCGATCGATCTGACGTTGATCGTCCACGAATCCGCTCAGTTGCACGGTGCCGCGGAAGGTTTCCACGTTCACGTCGCGTGCCTTGACTTGCGGATCCGCCACCAAGGCGGCCTTCACGCTCGCCGTTACCGTGGCGTCGTCCACATACTCGCCCGCGCTTTCCTTGGATTGCGTCGAGGCGCAGCCAACGGTCGCAACCAACGCAAAGCCGCTAAAGGCAAGAGCAAGGGTTCTCAACATGCGTGTCATAAGGATCTCCTCTTTGGGTTGACTAAGTCGTTATTGATTTATTGAAGGAAAGGCTGCTTATCAAAGTTGCGGGCGGTTGTTTTTGCTAGTGCCCGTAGAAACATGGCGATGGTGCCGGCGATCGCCTCGTCGAACGCCGGCTCCGCGCCGCTCACGCCGACGATGATGCCGTCGAGCGCGACACTGCCCCACAAGGTCGTGTCGCCGGCGCGAAGCCGATACGGCTCGGCAAAACGCACGGCATGGCTATCCAACCCCGTATGCCAGCTCACGCTTGCTTTCGCACGCGCGAACTCAGCGTAATCCGCGTCCCATTGGTCACGCGGCGTGCCCACCGAATGCTCGTACAAGATGGCGTGCTCGAAGGTCGAGTTCAACGGCGTTAATGCCGGGTCCATGACGACCACATGCAATACGCCGCTTTGCCCGAGGTCTTGGTTGCGCACCGCTTGTTCAAGCAAAGGCAGCGCAAGCTGCACCGCGCGTCGCGCGGCCGCCGCATCGATGATGTAGCTGCCGGAGGCGACGATGTCGCGGCTTCGCTCGTGGCGACGTTCGTTGGAGAGGGTTTCACCATCCATGCGCATGTACTCCTACAGGTGTTCAATAAGGATCAAGGCCGCTGTGGGGTTTGCTTGCGGCTGACCGCCTTGAGCGAACCGTCCTCGTCGTCAATGCCGATATTGGTTCGCGTGTCTTGTTGATTGCGATGTTGAGTCGGGTCGTCCGATCCAATCTCCGCACCGGGCCGCTGCTTCGCGGGATCGAACACCTCGCCGCCGCCGCTGCTGCCCTTTTGGTTTTGCTGATAGTTCGCTTCGTAATCGCTGCGGCCGCCTTGGGCTTGGTCTTCACGACCCGCATATGGACGTCCCGGATCGGCTTGCGAGCGTTGCTCGCTTTCCGATTGACCAGGCCGGCGTTGCTTGGGCGCATCCGCATTAATCGGTTTATCGCGTTCGAACGCGTTATTCATGATGGTCTCCTTGGCCATGCCACGTGGTGCGAATTACTGCCAGTACGGACGTGAGCCGTAATAACTGTGAAGGTCATTGGCCCAGCTTGGATCGGCCATCGATGGCCAACGGTCCTTATCGAATCCCGGCGCATCCTTTAGGCGCTCCTTCGACACGTCGAGCACGAAGCACTTACGATCGGCGTCGAGCGTTAACGCGCTCCATGGCACCGCGAACAGCTTGTCGCCGATGCCAAGCACGCCACCGAAGGACAACACGGCGTATGCGATGCGGCCTTGCGATACGTCGAGCATGATGTCTTGGATCTTGCCGAGCGAATCGCCTTCGTGGTTGACGACCTCATCGCCTTCAAGCGTATCAGCCGCCATGATCTCCGGCCCCGGTCCTTCGTTGGTGATGTCACCGCCAAGAATGCGCGCGCCTTGCTGCATGGATGAAGAGGACGACGGCGAGGAAGAAGGAAATGTGCTACTCATCTTGAACTCTCCTAAAGTGGTTGAAGCCGCCCATGCCTTGGGGAACATCCCACACGGGGCTTTGGAAAACGCGTATCAAGACGCGTTTTCCGAGTACTTAGGAGAACAGCAAGGCGTGTGCCGTGCCGATAAAACAAAGTCCTTAGGCGTTGAACGACGACGGTGCGTAGACCATCGACGACCGTCCGGTCAGTGTCGCGATGACGATCACTAATTCCTCCGGCGCCACGGGTTTGGCCACATGCATTTGAAATCCGGTGGCTAACGCGCGCATGCGATCCTCGCGTTGAGTAAACGCCGAAAGCGCGATCGCCGGCAAGCGGTGTTCAGCCGGTATGCCACGCCGGCTTTCCGACGCGCGTATGCGTTGCAAGGTCACGTGACCGTCTTGGTCGGGCATCGCGATATCGCACACCAGAATGTCGGGCGGCGTATGTTGTTCAAGCCACGCCACGGCGTCCTTGCCCGACGGCAGCGTGGTCACGTCCGCGCCATACGCCGCTAGCGCGATCGACAAGGCTTCGCGTGTTTCGGGTTGATCGTCAACGAGCAATATGCGTAAACCATCGAGCGCGTTGCGCGGCGCGGCCGGTCGTTGGTCGCGATCGCGGCGATCCGGAGAAATATCGGGCGTCTCGCGCAACGGCAACCGCACGGTGAAGATCGCGCCGCAATCGTCGCCCTCGCTTTGCGCGCGTACGCTGCCATGATGCAAATCGCACAAGTGCCGCACGAGCGCGAGCCCAAGCCCTAATCCATCTTGTCGGCGGCTACTGGCCACCTCGCTGCGTCTAAACCAGTCAAACATATGTGGCAGGAAATCAGGCGGAATACCCTTGCCGTTGTCCTTAACCACGATCACCGCGTCATGCCCGTCTTGATAGGCGCTCAACTCAATACGTCCACCACTCGGCGTGAACTTCACCGCGTTGGACAGCAGGTTCCATACGATTTGCTGCAACCGGTCAGGGTCGCCTTCGACTTGTTGCGGACCTAAATCGACTTGCGTAACCACCTCGATCCGTTTGGCCTGCGCCGTGCCGCGCACGCTGGCGATCGCGGTTTCCAGGATCGGCAGCAACGTGACGGGTTGCTTCACGATGCTTAGGTTGCCGCTCATGATGCGCGTGGCATCGAGCAGGTCTTCGATCAATCGAACCTGTTGCTGCACGCCGGTGCGAATGCCGGCCAACGCGCGTTGCATGCTGGGCGTCGGTTGAGTGAGTTGGCTTTCAAGCACATGCGTCCAGCTTTGAATGCCGTTGAGCGGCGAACGTAATTCGTGCGAGACGATGGCGAGGAATTGGTCGCGCGCATGCGCGGCCGCTTCGGCTTCCGCGCGCGCGGCCTGTTCGCGCATCAAGATTTGATCGCGTTCGTGTTGCGCCTCGACGCGGTCGGTCACGTCATACACGATGAGCAGCACCGACTCCGCGTTGCCATGTTGATCAAGCTCGGGCACCGCGCGCGCGACGTAATGACACATCACGCCGTCGCGTGTGAAATCGAACGAGCACGGCTGCTCGCGACGATCGATAACCGCCGCGTTCGCGGCTTCGGAGACCGCGTTGACCATCTGCGCCGGCAACCCCAGTTCGGCGAAGGTGTGGCCGATGAAGTCGGATGGAGAACCACCCATCGTGTTCTCGACTGCGCGATTGATATAGAGCAGCCGTAAATCGGGCGCGAGCCGCGCGATGATGTCGGGCGAGTTCTCCACCAAGGTTTCGAACTCGCGCTCGCGTTGGTAAAGCCTGCCTTCGGCATGCTTGCGTTCGGTAATGTCCACCACCACCGCGACCCAGCCCACCACTTCGCCGTGCGAGTTCGTCTCGGGCACGTAATCCACGTGCAAATAGCGCAAGTTACCGTCGCGCAGCGGGATGTTGCCTTCGTACGAAAGACGCTCGCCGCGCAACACCCGCTCGATGTATCCGCGCACCGCGGCGAACGAGCGTTCACCCATTAATTCGCGCAATGAACGACCGGTGGCCTCGGCGGCCGACACGCCCAGCAATTCCTGCGCGTACGCGTGATTGACGAAGCGATACGTGAGGTCGCGCGAACAACGCGCGATACCCACCGGCGCGGCGTCGGTGATCAAGCGCAATTGCTGTTCGCTTTCGCGCAAGCACGACTCTTGGTGTTTGCGATCGGTGATGTCGGCGCATACGCCGCACAGCTTTAACCCACGCCCTCGATCGTCGCGAATGATGATGGCTTGCGCGTCGACCCAACGCTCGCGCGCCGGTTGATCGGCTTGCGGCGGCAGTACGACGCGGCACTCGACATTGAGCTCGCGAGTGCCGGCGATCGCGTCGGAGAACGCACGGCGCACTCGTTCAAAATCGTCGGGGTGAATGCGGCGACCCCACACATCCAACTGCGATCGCTCCTCGGGCGTAATGCCAAACAGCGCATACAACCCTAGGCCGCAACTCACCGCGCGAGTCGTCAAGTCCACCGTCCACACTTCCAACCGCGCTGCGTCGAGCGCGAGTTGCAGCCGTTGCTCGCGTTCGCGCAAGGCATGCTCGGCGTTCTTGCGATCGGTCACGTCCTCGGCCACGCCGATCACGCGCGTGATGCGGCCTTGTGAGTCGCGGACTGGAATGCCGCGATCGCGCACCCAGCGTACGTCGCCGTTATCGAGGGTGACGCGGTATTCCGCTTCGTACTGGCCATTTTGCTCGATGGCTTCGAAGGCGCGTTGCGTCGGCTCGCGGTCCTCGGCGTGAATACGCTCCTTCCAGCGTGATTGGTTGACGTACAACTCGTTGGGATCGCACCCCCATAAACGCGTGTAGGCCGGGCTCACGTACAGCTGCTTGCGCTGCTGGTAATCCATGATCCAAAACACATCGTCGATGCTTTCGACGAGTAATCGAAACCGCTCCTCGCTTTCGCGAATAACCCAATCCGCGCGCTTGCGTTCGGTAATGTCTAGCACCGTGCCGACGAACCGAACCGCGCGTCGCGCCTCGCCGATGCCTTCGTATACCGCGCGGATCGTGGCGCAGACCCAGCGCTGGCGAAAGCCGGTTGAATCCGGGTGATCGTGCGTGCGCCGGTATTCCACCGAGTGGGCGCGTTCGTCGATATTCGATCGCGCGGTTTCCAAAGTCCTAAAGACCGCGGGCAAATCATCGGGATGAATGGTGGCGTACCAAGCGTCGAGCGTTGGCTTGCTTTCCTCCGATTCGTCAAAGCCAAGAATTCGGGTGGCTAACTCGCTGCACTGAATCTCGCACGTGCGTAAGTCCGCATCCCAAAGTCCTAAGCCGGTGGCCTCCACCGCGAGGCGCAGTCGGTCTTCGGCAATGCATCGATCGGTAATGTCCACCGTATTGCCGACCAGCCCGGCAACTTGACCGGCGTCGTCGTAAATAACGGTGGCGCGGTCCCACACATGAATCCACCGACCGTCGGCGTGTTGCACGCGGTATTGGGCGTGAAACGTCGGTCGACCATCGCGCAACATGCGCGACAGACGTTGATCGACATCGGGTAAATCGTCTGGATGCACCCGGTCGCGCCACCATTGCGCGGTGGGCGGCACATCCTGCGGCTTTACGCCGATCAAATCGAACAAGCCCTCGCTGCGCTCGGTATGTCCCGTGCGCGCGTTCCATTCGTACACCACACCCGGAACAACGTGCAAGGCGGCGCGATACCAACGCTCATTGCGCGCGGCATCATCGGATGAGCCGGCCGAAGTGGCGGCGGCAACAACGGAAGTTGAATCAACGTTCATATGCGAAGACAGCCGAGGTCACGACGAAAATAAAATCGTTGAATCGAAATACAAAGACGCGCGCGAGCCCATGCAAGCAAGGGCTCGGCAAGCTTGAGTACAAATTACAGCCGCGTATAGCCGTTACATACCCGCGTGCTCGGCTTCGCGTCGCACCGGCTCGCCCCGACGAACCGGATTGAAGTCGACCCATTGGCCCGACTGCCATTCGCCTTGCGCACGCTCGACATCGAGCGCACCGCCGCGTTCAAGCAATTCAACGACATCTTGTTCGCGAGCATTTTCGCCCACCCGTACCGCGACCAATACGCCGCTCGGACGGGATGCGGCCTGTTGACCGTCGGCCTCGCGTCCCAGCGTATGTGAATCACGCATGCCGCTAAAGGCTCCGCCCAACGATCCGCCGAACGCGCCGATCAAGGTCGTGACGACCAACGCGGCCGGGCCGAGATCGGTTAAAGCCACGAGGACGACGCCAAGCACGGCGCCCAAGCCGGCGCCCAATGCCACGCCGCCCCACGCGGTCTTGCCAGCGCGACGCGCGCCGGGATCCGCGTCCTCGTCGCCGCCAATCGGCGTAATCGCATGCTCGCCTGGCGGATTGACATAAATAATTTGCACGGCGTCGCGTTGCACACCGCGGTTGAACAATCCTCGACTAGCACGCTCGGCATCGCCAAACGAACCAAATCGGCCTGAAATGATGAGTGCCATGGCGCTCTCCTTCGTAATTCGCTTTTTTTGCATCCGCTGCCTTGACTCGTATCACGGTCGAGCATGAACCGTACCGGCACGGCGGTATGCAACTTGCCTCTAAGGGATTATTCGGCAGTCGAGGTCATCATGAAGTTGCTGGTCACCGGTGGCGCGGGATTCGTGGGTGCCGCGCTGGTCAAATTGTTACAAGGGCGTGGTCATACCGTCACGGCGTTTGACAACTTATCTAGTGGTTCACGCATCGCATTAGAGAGCGACCATCTCGTGGTCGGCGATCTACGCGACCGCGAAGCCATTACCGCCGTGCTACGCGATCGAAAAATCGACGCGGTAATGCATTTGGCGGCGCCCCCTGGTGGTATGCGAACGCTTGATGCCTCGTCGTGTTACGCCAATAGCGTGCTGGCCACGCATACGTTATTGGATGCCATGGTCGAACAACGCGTTCGGTCATTAGTGTTCGCATCAAGCGCGCAGGTGTATGGCATGCCGGTTCGGGTGCCAATCGATGAAGAGCATCCCAAGGCCGCGACCGATTTAAACGGCACCACCAAATGGATGTGCGAGCAAATGCTCGAACATTGGCGTGTTGCCTATGGATTGCAGTCGGTCGCGCTGCGCTGGTATGGCACCGCCGGAGCCGATCTTCAAAGCCAGGTCGGCCCAAGCCGCACGCACGATGGCGAACTTATTCCGCGCGTCATGCGCGCATGCAGCGGTCGTGGCGATGCGATGCCGATGCACGGTATTGACCACGCCACGCGCGACGGTACGTGCGTGCGTGACTTCCTTCATGTGAACGATGTATGCGAAGCGTTCGTGCTGGCCTTGGATGCGCTTCAAGCCAACCGTACGCGCGCGGCTTACAACATCGGCACCGGGCGCGGCTATTCGATACGCGAAGTGGTGTTGGCCACCGAGCGCGTGACGCAACGTCAAGTTCCGGTGCGCATCGCGCCACGTCGTCCAGGCGACGTTCCCGTGCTGGTTACGGATGCCTCGGCCGCGCGATACGAGCTGGGCTGGAAGCCTCGCATGAGCGATATCGATTCCATTATTGAGCATGCCTGGCATTGGGAAGAACGGCGCCGGGAACATCACGAATTTCAATGCGCAGCATAAGGCACACGTTATTGATTCCTAATAAACCATGACACGCTTGCTTGACTAAAGCGGCACGTCGCTTGCCCATTAACCGTCGCGGTCAAACCCCACCCATTAGGAGCGACATATGGCCAAGAGCAGACAGGCAGCGGGTCTAGAAGACGCCGCGATATCGATGTTGATAGACGACCATCGCCGCGTGCAACAGATGTTCGAGGAATTCGAAAGTCTTGGCGAGGATGAAGGCGATCGAAAGCAACAGTTGATTCGTCAAGCATGCACGGCGCTCACGGCGCATGCGCAGTTGGAAGAAGAAGTGTTTTATCCGGCCGTTCATAACGAAATCGAAGAGCCCGATCTCGTCGATGAGGCACAAGTCGAACACGACGTCGCCAAGCAATTGATTGCCCGCTTGGAAGAAGAAGACTTAGACGACGCCACGCGCGACGCGACATTCAAAGTGCTCGGCGAGTACATGAATCACCACATTCAAGAAGAAGAAAGCGAGATGTTCAAGCAAGTCACGGCCGCCGAGTTGGACACTTCGGTGCTGGCCGAGGAAATGCGCGAACGCAAGCTCGACATCGAAAGCGATCTTGGCATTGTCAGCGAGGAAGCGGCCGATGACGACGATCTCGATATCGATCTACCACCCCCGGGGCGCGATGGCGATGATCGCGCGTCGCGCCGAAACATGTCGCGTTGATGTTGACTTAACGGAGACCCTCCTCATGACACCGCCGCTCGTCGTACTGTCGCATTTACGTTGGGACTTTGTAATTCAACGTCCACAACATCTCGTTGGCCGCTTCGCTCAAGAGCGACCCGTGTTGTTCGTGGAAGAGCCCGTGCGTGGCAGTGGCACGCCACGCATCGACTATCGCGAAGTACAACCTGGTTTAACGATCGCATGCCCGATCACGCCGCTCAACGTGGGCGGATTCGCGGGCGAGCAAGCGTCCCTCGTGCGTTCATTGCTAGAACAAGGCGGTGAACACGCGATGACCAAGCGTTACGGCGGCGGCGGTGTTTATACGTTTACCCCCATGGCCGAACCCATCATCGACGCGTTCGCGCCACGCGTGGTGGTGTACGACTGCATGGATGAACTTAGCGCCTTCTTGAACGCTCCCGCCGAGCTTCATGAACGCGAACGGACGTTGCTCGCGCGTGCCGACTTAGTCTTTACCGGCGGCCCAAGTCTTTATCGCGCGAAACGCGCCTTGCATCATGACGTGCATTGCTTTGCAAGCAGTGTGGACGCGGATCATTTCGGACGCGCGCTCGAACCCGGGCTGCATCATTTCGCGCAAGACGGATTGCCGCATCCTCGGCTCGGTTTTTATGGCGTGATCGATGAGCGTTTGAACATCGACTTGATCGCGCAACTTGCGGACCTTAAGCCGAAATGGCAGATCGTCATGGCCGGCCCCATCGTCAAGATCAATCCCGACCGGCTACCCAAGCGCGCCAACTTGCATTGGATTGGCCGGCAAACCTATGAGTCCTTACCCGCGTTGCTCGCGGGTTGGGACGTGTGCCTACTGCCGTTCGCGCTTAATGCGTCCACGCGCTTTATTAGTCCAACCAAATTGCTTGAATACTTGGCGGCCGAAAAACCAGTCGTGTCCACACCAATCGAAGATGTCGTTCAGCCGTATGGCGACATCGTCGAAATCGCCAAGGACGCGGCGGGGTTCGCTGCCGCATGCGAACGCTTTCTAAGCGAACGTGAAAGCGCGCGGACAAAACGTATTCAACGCTCGCGCGCCATCATCGCCAGCACGTCGTGGGATCAGACCGCGATGCGCATGCAAAGCTTGATGGATCGCGTGATCGAGCAACGCATGGAGAGCGAACTCATACCGCTGTCGCAACCCTCCGTAGCGGAACGATCATCACGTGCCTCATGGCCGGCATCCGCATGAGTCACGCCTATGATTATTGACGCTCATCTCAATACCTCCGGCGTTGAACGCGCTTCCGATTTGCTGCGTGTGTTCGATGAAGCCAACGTCGACGCCGGCGTGCTGCTCGCACCCTTTTTATGCAACGGGTACACCTTGCACGACCCGCAAAAGGTGCGCGAAGCCAACGATTTCCTAAGTAAATTGGTGCGTGGTCACGAGGACCGACTCGTTGGTCTTGCCATCGTCAATCCTTTGCACGACGACGCGCCCGACGAAGTACGGCGCGCGATCGACACCAAAGGCTTGGTCGGGTTAAAGATGGTGCCAACGGGGTGGCTTCCGGAAGACGACTGCGCGCGGCGTGTGTTCGAAGTCGCGTCCGAGCTTGAACTGCCGGTGCTTTTTCACTCGGGCATTTTCATCGACGGCCGATCGGGGCGTTATTGCCGACCCGCCAATTACGAAGTCGTGCGTGATTACCCGGGCATGCGCGTGGTCCTCGCGCATTTAGGTTGGCCGTGGACCGATGAATCGATCGCGGTTGGCTTGATCGACCGTATCAACGGCGTGCCGCACGACGAGAGCCAAATCCGTTTCGATTTCTCGTGGGGCGCACCGCCCGCCTACCGCTTATCGATGTTGCGTAACGCGATCGACTTACTGTCCCCCGCGATGCTGCAATTCGGTAGCGACCGCGTGCTGCCGGTTGAAGCGGCTTCGATTCGCGAAGCGATTGATGAAGTGAACGACTTACTCGACCAACTCAACGTCGACGCCGCGGGTCGCGAACGCATCTTCGCTGGAACTGCGGCGAACTGGCTTAAGTGGCCAAAACAAGCACACGACCATCTCAACCAACCCTTCATACCTTATGAGCTCAACGCGCCGTCTGCACGTGTTGCAAGTAGTCGGTAACGCCATCGTTGGCGGGATGGAAACGTATGTGCAGCGATTGGTGGAACGTTTACCGAGCGAACGTTTTAGAGTGACGTGTTTATCGCCGAGCGATGGGCCGCTGGCCAACGCGTTACGCGCGGCGGGCTGCGCGGTTCACATAACCCCGGTGCCAGAAGAACCGATTTGGCGATCGATTCAATACGGCACCTTGCTCGCGCGGCATGAAGGGGTTGATGTCGTGCATGCGCACTTGGCGAACGCGCATTTACTCGCGGGTCTTATTGGCAAGCTCGCGAACGTGCCCGTACTCGCGACCATTCATGGCCGCGACTTATGGGTGCCCGATATTGAAATCCATCGCATGGTGGATTCGCACTTATGCGTGGTGTCGCGGGTAACGTATTACCAGGCATTGGGCGCGGGCGTGCGGGCCGACCGTCTTCATTGCGTGACCAACGGCGTGGATCCCACCGTTTTCAAACCACGACCGTCATCGAATGCATTGCGCAACGAATTAGGGTTTGCATTGGACGCACCCGTGGTGGGTTTTATTGGCCGCTTGTCCGAGGAAAAAGGACCCGATGTATTCGTGCGCGTGGCGTCGCTTGCCTTGAATGCCAATCCCGATTTGCGCTTTGTACTAATTGGCGAAGGCCCGATGCGCAAGAAGCTCGAAGACGATATCGCGCGCCTTAATCTTCAAGAGCGTGTCGTTCTTGCCGGCGCGCGCGCGGGTATGCACGAGATCATTCCCGAGCTTGATGTCGTACTCGCTACGTCGTGGACCGAAGGACAGCCCTTGGCGGTCATGGAAGCCATGGCCTGCGCGCGACCCATAATCGTCACCGAAATTGGCGGCGTTCCTGAATTAGTCGCGCACGGCACCGGCATGATGTACACGCCTGGCGACGCGGAAGGCATGGCGGGCGCGTTGGTGCGACTCGTGGCTAATCCCGCGCGACAAGCGGCCATGGGTCGCGCGGCGCGAGCACGCATCGAATCTGAGTTCGATTTGAACGAGCGCGTCGCGGAAATCGCCGACTTGTTCACCACCCTATGCGCCGATGGCGCGCGCATTGAAAAACGCGTGAGCGCGCTACCCTCGGTCAAGGTCGCCGCCGCCAAGTCCATATCGGGAGAATCGGCGCGCGACGCACGGTAGCGTCATCGTCATGGCCATTAATCCGCATGAACTATTCGCGCTCTCGATGCCATGGGCCGAGATCGTCTTGCGCGGCAGCGCGATGTATTGGTTTTTATTTTTATTGTTTCGCTTGGTGTTGCGTCGGGATGTCGGCTCCATCGGCATCGCCGACGTACTTCTTATCGTGCTGCTCGCCGATGCTTCGCAAAATGCAATGGCGGGCGAATATAAATCGATCACCGACGGCATGGTGCTCGTCACTACACTGGTGGCGTGGAATCAAATCTTGAATTACGCGACGTATATGTCGCCAAAACTCGCGCGCTTATTCGAGCCGCCGCCACTTAGGTTGATTCACCACGGCAAGGTGTTGCACCGAAATTTGCGGCGAGAGTTTTTAACGCTGGAGGAATTGCGCAGTCATCTTCGGCAAAAAGGCATCGAGGATTTCGCCGAGGTGAAGCATGCGTTCATGGAAAGCGACGGCAACATTAGCGTGATTCGTCAAAAGAACGCCGAGTAATGCAAAGCGCGGCGTTGGCATCGCCTCCGTCGCCGCGCTTTACTCAATGTCTAAGTCGAACGACTAAATCGTGGCCGCCGAAGAAGAACCCAACCCCTTATCAGCGGACGTTGGATAAGGGCTTTTCGCAATGCTGCCCGACAAGTCATCTCCCAAAGTGCCCTCGCTCGCCGAAACGCTGCCACGGTAACGCGACGACGCGCCGTCGCTTGACGACAGGCCAAGCGATACACCGGGCGACGATTGCGATCCACGCGCTCTCATCATCGAGCTTGCCTTGTAAGCGGCGTATCCAGCGGCGGCGACCATTCCCCATTTCAACAAGTTGTTCATCGTTTGCTCCTTAGACTTTTATTTCGTGGAATCGAGATTGGAGACGCGCGTCGTCGCGCTAGGAGGACCAACGCTCGCGCCGCACCGTGCGCGCGGCGATACGCCCCCGGGATTGGACCGGATGGGGCCGCCGACGCATACCGCCGAGCCGTTCCGGTTCGGGATCGGGATGCTCAGGGGCCGGACGATCCGGCTTCGGATCGCCGACCAAAGGCATCGGCGGGTCCTCCATTGGCGGCACCGGCGGTGTTTTGACCGGTACGCTTTCTGGTGGGGGCAATTGAGCTTGCATCATTACATCGTCCTCGTGGCGCTAACGGCGCGCGTCTTACCCTTCATGCAGCAATGCTTGTGCCGCGCGATGGGGCAAGGGTGCGTCTAACAACACGTTGCGTGCGTTTAAGAAACGCGAGGAAATCGGCCTCTTCGTGATCGAGTGCCGCGATCCGTCGTCGTACCGCGCTGCCCGAGCCTGGCAAGGTTTGCGATAGATGCGCCTCGAACACTGCTGGGTGCACATAACTTTTACGACATACCGCGGGCGTATTGCCTAATTCGGCGGCGACCAAGCGAACGACATCGACGATATGTTTTTTAAGCGCGGTCACGCTTTCCTCGCGCCGATCGCGCAAGGCCGCGAACGCGCGGACGCTGCCGGCCCAGGTACGAAAGTCCTTCGCGGTGAAATCGCCTCCGGTGATCTCGCGCAAATAATCGTTGACGTCCGTGGAGGTCACCGTGCGCGGTTCGCCTTGCTCGTCGACATAGCGAAACAACTCTTGCCCAGGCAATTCCAAGCAACGACGGATCACGCGGTTAAGCACTGGGTCGCCGACCGAGGCGCGATGATGCACGCCGCTTTTGCCGCGAAACTCCAGCACGATTTCCCGGCCACGCTCGCGCACATGCCGAGTTCGCAACGTCGTGAGTCCGTACGAGCGATTTTCCCGTGCGTATTCTTCGTTGCCGATGCGAATACGCGTGAGGTCGAGCAACCGAACGACCGCCGCGATCACGCGATCGCGAGGTAATCCCGGTTTGGCGATGTCGCGCTTGATGCGCATGCGAATACGCGGCAACGCATGGCCGAACTCCAGCATCTGCCCATACTTGTCCGCGTCACGTATTTCGCGCCAACGTTCGTGATAGCGGTATTGCTTGCGGCCTCGCGCGTCGCGACCGGTGGCTTGCAAATGGCCATTAGGATCGGGGCAAATCCATACGTCCACATAAGCCGGAGGAATCGCGAGCTTGCGAATGCGTTCGAGCGTGGCGGCATCACGCACGCGTTTGCCTTGCGCATCGACGTAATACGGTTTGTCACGCGCCCATTTGCGAGCGATGCCAGGCATCGCGTCGCTTACGTAATGCAATCCGGCATAGGCCGCTAGGGCGCGTTCGGGTGGAATCGTCGTCGTTGAGCTCGGCACGATGGATAAAAAAAAAGCCGCGGTGACCGCCGCGGCATGAAGCGACGTCTAGCGTCGCACGCAGTCGCGCCCCTCATCATCACGCGACTACGAATCCTTAAGCTTTAATCAGCACACGACGTGCCACGTCGCGGGAAGGAAAGCACCCTCGCGTTCGTCATTGCATGACGTGCGACTTAGGTAAATCGGCAGCGCCGAACGACGCATCGGAATCATCGTCTTGAAGCATATTGGGATCGATATCGTCGCCCCCCGGCATGACTTGGCCTTGCTCCTTGTACTCCTCCAGCCGGTTGTAAAGCGTCTTCAAACAAATGCCCAACAACTCCGCCGTACGCTTCTTCACACCCTGGCATTGCTCGAGCGTGGCCATGATGAGTAGACGATCCGCGTCGGCCAACGAGGTGCCCACCGGAATTTGCAAACTCGGCGTTACCGCCGATGCCTTGGGCGACGCCTGCAACGAGGCGACCGATACGTTAATCGCGTCGTCCGACAAGATGTACGCGCGCTGCACCCAGTTCTTTAGCTCGCGCACGTTGCCTGGCCAACGATGCTGCATGAGTTGGTCGAGCATGCCCGGCGGAAATCGTTTAGACGTGTTGTGTTGTTGATTGAGCTGCGTCAGGAAATTCTCGGCGAGCAATGCAATGTCCTTACCCCGCTCGCGCAATGGCGGCAAGTTGATGGGGAACACATTCAACCGGTGGTACAAGTCGGCGCGCAACCGCCCGTCCGCAACGGCGGCTTCGGGGTCGCGGTTGGTCGCCGCGATCACGCGCACGTCGGTTTCGATTTCGGTGTTGGTACCAATGCGCATAAAGCGTCCGGTTTCCAATACACGTAACAACTTCACTTGCAACTCGATCGGCATCTCGGTGATTTCGTCGAGAAACAGCGTGCCGCCATCGGCTCGCTCGAAATACCCTTTGTGTTGACGATCGGCACCGGTAAAGCTGCCACGCTCGTGCCCGAACATTTCCGACTCGATCAAGTTAGGCGAGATCGCGCCGCAGTTCACGGCCAAGAACGGTTGCCGTTGCCGACGACTAAGTTCGTGCACGGTTTGAGCGACAAGCTCCTTACCCGTGCCGCTTTCGCCCACCAACAACACCGTCGCCTCGGTAGGCGCGACGCGGTTGATTTGGTCGTACAAATGCTGCATGGCCGATGAATTACCCAAGAGCAAACCGAAGTGGCCGAGCTTGCGCAATTCGCCGCGCAACGAACCGATTTGCGCCTTGAGATCGGACGCTCGTGGCACGCGCGAAAGAATCGCGCGCAGTCGTTGAATATTGACGGGCTTGGTAAGGTAGTCGGCCGCGCCAATGCGCAGCGCCTCGACGGCCGTTTCCACGCTTGCATGCCCGGTGATCAAAATGATCTCGGTGGCGCTCGGCCGCTCGAGATCGGCGATCAAATCCATGCCGGCCCCATCGGGCAGACGAAGATCGATCAAGATCACGTCGGGCTGTTGCCGACTCATTTGAATACGCGCGTCGCGTAAATCGCCGGCTTCGGCCGTGGTGAATCCGTCGGCCGCAGCAATTTCGGCGAGCGCCGCGCGCTGGTTGGAGTCATCGTCGACGATCAGTACATGAGGCATGGAATCATTTCTTGGAAGTTGTGAGGGCGCTCATCGACTCGTCGTGGTTCGCGCGCTTTGTTTAGACGCGCGAAACCGTACGACTTAGTCGCACCGTGCAGACCATGCGTGTCTCGCCCATCACGACACGCACCATCCCCCCCTCGCCACCCTTGCAGGTAACTTGATCGGCGTGAAACCGATGCGTCGATCTCGCCTAACGTTGAAGACTCCCGAGGAGCGCGGGCGGACCGATCGAATAAGTAATGTGAAGTGGTGCTAGCGCTAACGCCCGCGGATCGACAACATCCGGGCGAAACGTTGCACCGCATGAATTGTCGCAGATCGCGACGCCTGCAAGTGGGTAGATGGAGGCTTAAATGGGGTTAGCCAAGGCGAGAATTGAAATAAAAATGCAGCGGCGCGATAACGCCCCCCCGGAAATTAGGAATTGACACTAGGCTCGCGCTAGAACGCGTTGGAGCGCCGCTGGGCACGAATGGTTTGAATCACGGTTTGAGATGTGCGCCATAAGCCCCACAGTTCCACCGCCCAACTGACCCAACTACGCGAGGCGCGCCGCTTTTTAAGCATCACCGCGGCGCTTAATACGGCCATGCCAAGCGGCAACCATTCAGTGGCTTGATGAAACCGCTGTCGCAGACGATTGGCCGACTCGATGGACGTGCCAAGCGCCTGCGTGGCGGCGAGTAAGTTCACGCGCTCGCGCGCGAGGCTGTTGATAAGCTCCGCGCGACGCGCATCAAGCCGATCG
>DASTRU010000226.1:0-11592 GCA_035761045.1 Burkholderiaceae bacterium
ACTCGACATCGACGTCGGCCGGCAAATCGGACGGATCGATCGACAACCGATTGCGCTCGTACGGCCGCAATCCCGGCACCAGCAATTGCCCCCGTGCGTCGGTCTGCCCCACCGGTTGGTTGTCGAACAACACGCCTACTCGCGAGTGCCCGGGCACGCTAACGACGGCGAAGCCGGATTCGAGACGGCGGCTCGCATGCACGTCGCCATCAAACGCGACGAGCGAGCCGGTCGCGCCGGCCCGAACGTAATTCGTGCCATTGAAGCGCGTGGCTTCCAAGCTCGCGGTCCCCGCGCGGTGATAGGCGTCGACCATGGCGCGGCCGTCGCCATGGTCGGACGCCTGCACGGTCCAGCCGATGCCTTCGGCGCCAAAGCGCGATTGCTGAACCTGCACGTTCGTTTCGGCGCGCGCTCCGTCGTGACGACGCACGACGCTGGTATTGCCGCGCGACCCAAAGGGAATCGTGAGCATCGCGATCACGCTCGTGCGCGTGGTGGTCCCCACGATCCGCGTGCGCAAGGCGGTGACCGTGGCGAACGCGGTCGCGCCGACCGAGGTCGACCAACTCATGCTCGACAACTCGACCCGACCGTTCGCGCCGCGATCGTCGCGCACGTACCCAAGGCCCACCGAGCCCAAGCCCGGGCGCGCGTATCCGCCGTTCAGCGTGATGCGTTCGCCCGCGCTGGCCATCGTGGGGTCGCGCCCCAAGCCGGCGAACGCCCGGTCGTTGCGCTCCACGCGCGCCGCCCAGGTGAGAGCGCCGGCGCGCTCCACGCCCCATTGCGTAAGCGTTCCGGTGCCGTGCGCGCTTTCACTGCCCACCAACGTCGCTAGGAACACCATCGACGCGTTGGGAATGCGCCACGCCAGCGACGCGCCGCCCGCGCGCGAGGTGGCGGCGGCTTCGCCGCGCAGCTCTGCGGTGAGGTCGTTCGATAGCCCACGGCGCCACGTTCCGGCGGCGAACCCGAGCCCGTAATCCGCGTCGCGCAGCGCGTAGTTGTTGCGCACCGCGCCGGCCTCGAAGGCCAGGTCGTTAAGACCAGCGCGCAATAGTTGCGGGCTGACGTAAAACGGCTGGACGAACACCTGCTCGCGACCGCTGATGTCGCGCGCGACCACGCGCACCTCGCCGGAGCCGGTGACGATCGGTAAATCGGTGAACGCGAACGGACCGGCCGGCACCTCGCGCTGCGCGACCCGGGCGTTGTTGATGAACACATCCACCGTCGAGGGCAGCACCGCCGCGCCGTTCACGCTTTGCAGCGGCAAGCGCGACAAATACGGTTGCGTCGCGAAGTTCGTCGCCAATTGCACGCCGCCGTACCGCACCGAGCGCCCCCACGCGCCGCCGTGCGAGATCGCGTCGCCCACGCGCCACGTGCGCAAGCGCTCGGGCTCGTCGATCGAATAGGTCGTCTCCAGCCGGACGGTTTTCGCGCTTGCGCCGCTCATGCCTGATTGCGAAAAAACGCTGTGCGTCATCACGCCCCAGCGAGACGACGCGCCCACTTCGGCGAGCAATCCAGCGCTTCGCATGCCGGACGAGGTGGAGGCATAGCCGTCGTAATTGAGAAAGGCGGCGGGCTCGCCCACCGCCCTTGGCATGCGCTCGGCGTCGAGCTCGAGCGTCACGGTTTCAAAAGCGGACGCGGGCGCGTCGATGGTCAAGGTTTGCGATACCGCGTCGAACGCGACGGGCATGCTCGCCAGCGAGACGTACTCCCGGCCGTTGAAGCGGCGTCGTTCGCCGTCTGGCTTCATGCGTAGCCGCGCGAGGTCGCTCGCGGCGAGCCAAAACGCGCCGGTCGCGTCTTGCAGCACCGGCGCGGTGAACATCGATCGGCCGTTGACTTGCAATTGCACGAGCCAGGTTTGCGTGACGGAAGCGGCGCTCGCGGCCTGCGAAGGCGTCGTCCACCAACACGCGCTCGCGACGATGAACGCCGCGCGCCACGCAAGCCCGTATCCCACGCCAGCGCGACAACGCGCCTTACGGCGCCGGCATGACGCTGGCATCGAAGCGGTCCGTCAACGTGCGCGCTTCGATACGCAATGGCGATCCCGGAACGAGTGCCGGATTCGGCGCGAGATCCCAGCGCTTGGCCGCGCCGGGCAGTACATAGGTGGGTGACTCGATCGCGGCGATCGGCTCGTCGCGGTCGGGCGCGTTCATGCGCACGTTGACGAGTTGCGCGTGCGCTTGGCCGCGATTGGCCGCCTCGAGCTGCCAGCCGCGCTCGTTGCGCACCACGCGCCAATCCATTTGCGCTTGGGCCGGCGCTTGCGCGGGCCGCACGAAGATCGGCAACGACATGCGCAAGATCATGCGCACGCCGGTCGCGTCGGGGCTGTCGTTGGGCACTTCCTCGATCACGATGCGGTAGGCGCGTTCACGCTCGCCCGTGGTGTCGGCGTCCGGATCGCGCAGGCCGATGCGCAAGGTCTGCGCGCGGCCGGCATGAACGGTGAAGATCGGTGGGGAAACGATCAGCGCCTCGGTGTCTTCCAGGCGGTCCTCGCCGTTTTCTTGCGTCCACACATAGGCGCGTACGTGCAACGTGGCGGGTTGATCGGCCCGGTTGGATACCGTCAACGCGCTCGTTGGTCGGCGCGCCGACAACTCGGTGCGCAGCGGCGCGACCTGCCATTGCCCGGCCTGCGCAGCGCAAGCGACGAACGCTAGGCCAAGCGCGATCAGGGTGCGAAGCGCGGTGGTCATGACGATCGCTTTAGAACGTAAGCGTGGCCGTGATCGTGTCCGAGAAACTGCCCGGCGCGACCGTTTGCCCGCTTGGGATGCGTCCGTACACCGGCACGGTGATTTGGTTCGCGAGGCTTGCGCCTTGCCCCGTACCCGTGATCGTGCTGGAGCCGCCGGTACCGTCGCCAAACACGGTCGTGCGGCCGGCGCTGGTGTAGAGGTTGTATTGCAAGGTTTGGCTATTGCCGCTGTTGAGCATCAAGCGCGTGCCGACGGTGCCGCCGGGGGTCGTGCCGCCGTTGAGCGCCAGGGTGTACGGCGTCGTGCTCGTGCAGCGCAGGACGATGGCCGATTGTTGGTCGAGCGCCGAGCCCGAGGTGGGCGCGTAGCTGCCAAAGGCCAGCGTCGAGGCCGAATCGATCACGCAAGCCGACACCACGGTGGTCGTGACTTGAAAGGTCGTTGTTTGCGGCGACGTTTGTGCGTTCGCATACGCGCAACAGGCAAGCGCCGCCATCGTCGCCATGCTGGATAAGGACCGTTTCACGAAAACACCCCGCTAAAAACACGCGTGACCGCGCTGAATGCCGCAAGGCTAGAGCAGGTTTTTCGGCCGCCAAACCCAAAATCGACCGAATTCGTGACGTTTGCACGTGTGTTTTCAACGAATTTCGAGGCGGACCAGGCCATTCCTGGCCCGCCTCGGGAAAGCGCTGAGTGCGATGCAATAACGCCTCCGATCTTGCCGGAGACAAGCCCTAAGAATTATTTGGAGGAGCGCACACCGTTATTGACCGACCCAGCGCGCGTGGCCGCATCGGGGCCCAACGGCAAGCTGACGTTCACGCCAACGCTATCGCTGCTGCTTTCCGCGCGTTGATGGGTCGCGACGATGGCCAGGCGCGCGCGCCGCCCCAAGGGCATCGCATACCGCGCGCTCACGCTTTCGGTGGGCTCGGCGCCAAAGTACGCCTGCCGCGCGTAGCCAAATTCCAGCGGATGGCGGCCAAACAGCGCATACCCCGCGTTAAAGGCCAGCAAGGCGCGTTGCGGTTGCGTGGGATCGCGGCCGAGACTCATGAATTCGCGGTTCGTCCATTCGCCGCGCATGGAAAGCTTGACGGGCGCCACGCGCTCGAACCCCACCTGACGCAGCACGCCCGAGCCATGTTCGCTTTCACTGCCGGCGAGCGCGGCGCTGACCAAGCCGAGTTCGGGCAGCTTGAAGACGGCCGCCGCGCCCGCCGCGCTCAAGCCTTCGTGGCCTTCGGCGTGGAGTTCGGTCGTCAATCCATCGTTAAGGCCCATGCGCCAGGTGGCGGCCGCGAATCCAGCGCCGTAATCGGTATTGCGCACCGCGTATTGCTCGCGAAGCAGCCCGGCCTCGAACGCGTAATCCTCCACGCCGGGCCGCAATAAAACCGGAGCGGGCATCGCGGGCAAGGCGAGGATGGCGTCGCGCGACGGCAAATCACGCATGCCAAACCGCAACTCGCCGGCGTCCATCACCATGGCCGAGGGTTGACCAAAGCCAGGGGTCGGGGTCAAACCCGTGCCATTGCCGTTACCACCGCCGCCAGCCAAGGTGCGCGAGGCCGGCTTGGCGGCCACGCCCGGGCCCCATTGCACGCCGCCATAACGAAATGGCCGCCCCCAGCTCACCGGACGCAGCACTGAATCGCCCACCCGCCACGACCCGCTACCGTCCTTGTCGTGCCAGGTAAACGCGGTTTCCAGCCGGCGCGTGGCGGCACCCGCCTCGGCGGTGTCGGAAAGAAATTCGCTGGTCAGCGCGGCGCCCGGCGAAATGACGCCAACGGCGGCAAGCACGCCCGCCGGCCGCGCCTCCACCACCCGGTCCACGCAAGCGTCCGTCGCGTTCAACGCATACGACGAATCGTCGGCGGACCACGGCGTCGTCGCGAGAGGAAGCGCCAGACACGACGACGACGGCGCCTGCAATTGCGCCCAGGCGGACGCCGCGACGGTGGCGGCCGCGACGGTCAAAACACTACGAACGAAGAGCAAGGACTTCATGAGGCACGTAAAGCGAAAGCAAGCGCGAGGGCTTTGACGCAGCGTATCGAAACATTCGCGCGCGAGATGCGCATTCATGCGCATGCCCGAGATCTTGCATCGTGCGCCCGGAAATCGGGCTCGGTGAAATCGCTGATTAGAGTAAGTGCCGGCTCACCGAAAAACCAGCGCGCCAGGCAATTAAAGCCGGCCGTTGGCCACGTCGGCCTTCAACCGCCAGCGGCCGCCCTCGCAACTCCAGGCGTGAACGAAGCCGAACAACGGCGAATTGGTGGTGAACCGCGCCTCGCCATAAAACACCGCTAGGTCGAACGCGCGCGAGACGATGCCGGGCGCGGTAATGCGCGCATGCGTCCACGACCGCTCGAAAATCCGCGCGGACGTGGGCGCGGCGCCTTGGCGTAACCGGACGACATCCTCGGCCACCGATTCCGGTGGAAGCGGCGCACCGCCACGCCGCTCGGCGAGAAACGCTTTTTCGAGTGCCTGCAAGGCGTCGGCCGTGCATTTGCCCGAGGGCAATTCCCACGCAAGCATGGGCCCGCGTCCACGGGCACGCGCCTCGTGTTCGGCCATCGGAGGATGGTTGGTGCCCGAGTCGATCAAGAAGCGCCACTTGCCGTCGTCGCCCAAGCGCCAGACGCTAAAGAAATGCCCGGTGCCCGAAATCGGCCCGTCCTTCTTAAGCGCGAACACATAGGGGCCGGTGGAAAACGCCAAATCGCCGCTGCTGGCGATGACGACGCGCTCGGACGTCCAATCCAAGCGCTGGCGGTCGCTGGCTTGCGCGCGCAACGACGCGATGGCGGGCGCGGGCTGCGGGCGAAACACCACCGAATCCTCCGCCGCATGGCGCAAGAACCCATCGCGTAACCCGTGCTCGGCCACGTCGCGCACGAAGGCGCGTTCGGCGGCGATGACCGGATCAATCGGCGACGGACCGGGCTTTAAAAGCGGCAGCTCGGCGCACGCAGCAAGCCATGCCAAGGGGAGTACACCGAGGACGATGCGCACTACAGCCTTCATGCAAGACCCCGATCAACGAAGCGACCAATCAACGCGCGATTTGCGCCAGCAATTCGGTCAAGGTGGTTTTGAACAGCCATACCGTGAGGCCAAGCGTCAGCAGGCCACTGCCGAGCAAGCCCACCCATATCCAACGATCGCGTTTTTGCGCGGCGACGACGCGTTGCATGTCGGAGCGCAACAGCCGCAGGCGCAAGCGCAGATCGGCGCGCGCGTCCTCGCGCCACGCGCTGGTTTCGAGATTGACGCGGTCAAGCTGCTCTTGGTGCTGACGCTGCGTGTTGGCGAGTTGCTCTTCGAGCGCGGCGCACCGTTCGCGCAAGGCTTCGAGCTCGGCGCGCAATTCATCGCGCGTTTGCCGTGCTTGATTGGCGATGCGCACTTCCAATGCGCGAAGCTCGAACGCGGTCGCGGGCGGTTCGGCCGGCGGATTGGGCACTGAAGGCAGCGCCGACATCCGCGCCGTCGTCTCCAAACCCCGGTCGTGCACGGCGGAACGTTGACGCAAGTAATCGGCGTGGAAGGTTTGCAATTCCGAGGGCGGCAATACATCGCGGAAGCGTCCGAGGCGATCGCGATACCGCGCGAGCGCCACCGACAAATGTCCATTCACCGCCGCCAAGCGCGCCGCGTGCAAACCGGCGCGACCCGCGACCGTGCGCGCTTCCACGTGCGAGCCGCCGCCATAACGTTCGTGAATGCGTTCCATCTCGACTTCGGCCGCGGGTAAATCGCGCAACAGTTTTTCGAGCACGACGGCGCGGTTGTACGCGGCTTTCGCGCCGATCACCGACAAGGCCGGATACGCAACCTCGTGTGGCACGACATCGGAGACCACATCCTCGAACGCCTTGACCGCAACCGCCGCGTCGCCCGCGCGCGCCAACTGCGCGGCCTCTTGCAAGCGTGACCAAAACTCACTTTCCCTCGGATGCGTGCCAGCGGCTTGCGCGGCGGCGTCGGCTTGCGACACATGCACGCGCACGCGCGGCATCGTGATGGACACTTCGGGCGTAAGACGCTCGGCTTCGTCGTCGGGCAGCCCTAAGGGATCGAAGGGTAAGGACACGGATTCGCCTTCGGAGAGTTCGTCGGGCGTCGGCTCGTTTGGCATCGCGAAAAAGAATTCGTTAGTAAAGCGCTTAGGGCCGCAAGTCTATGTCATTGATCGACATTTCTCTTGGCAATATGGTTGAAGGTTGAGAATAGTTTTCAAGCATGGAAGGCCCGGCGCAGAATGCGTCGCCTAAGTTTTAACCAAGGAGCAAACATGACGCTACGACTGGGCGATACCGCCCCTGACTTTGAACAAGACTCCACGATCGGACGTATTCGTTTTCATGAATGGTTGGGTGATAGCTGGGGCGTGCTGTTCTCGCATCCGGCCGATTTCACGCCCGTGTGCACGACCGAATTAGGCCTTACCGCCAAGCTCGAACCGGAGTTCAAGAAGCGCAACGTCAAGGCGATTGGTTTATCGGTCGACCCGGTGGACTCGCATTCGCGTTGGGTCAGCGATATCGAGGAAACGCAAGCCGTGAAGGTGGGCTTTCCGATCATCGCCGACCAGGACCGTTCGGTCGCGCATCTGTACGACATGATCCACCCCAACCAAAGCGAGACGGCGACGGTGCGTTCATTGTTCGTGATCGATCCTAAGAAGAAGGTGCGACTCATCATCACGTATCCGATGAGCACGGGCCGTAACTTCGACGAAGTGCTGCGCGTGATCGACGCCTTGCAGTTGACCGATGGCTACACGGTGGCCACGCCGGGCAATTGGCGCGACGGCGACGAGGTGATCGTGCCCTTGTCGGTGCAAGACCCCGAGGTGCTTAAACAAAAGTATCCAAAGGGCATTCGCGCGCCACGGCCTTGGCTGCGTTACACGCCGCAGCCCAATAAGTAATGACGAGCACTTCCGCCACGACCGAGCTTGACGCGCGGCTTCGTGCCGCCGCCGAGGCCATTGCTCATGCCGACGGCTTACTTATTTGCGCGGGCGCCGGCATGGGCGTGGATTCGGGCTTGCCCGACTTTCGCGGCCCGGCGGGATTTTGGCGGGAGTACCCCGCGCTGGCCGATGCGCAATTGGCGTTCGAGGAAGTGGCCTCGCCGGCCACGTTTCGACGCGATCCAACGCTTGCGTGGGGGTTTTACGGGCACCGCTTGGCGCTGTATCGGCGCACGGTGCCGCACTTAGGATTTAGCTTATTGCGCACCTGGGGCGAACGCGCGCGGTATGGCGCGTTCGTATTCACAAGCAATGTCGATGGTCAATTTCAAACCGCCGGCTTCGATCCCGCCAACATTTGCGAATGCCACGGCAGCGTGCATTACCTGCAATGCACGCAACCATGTGGACAAAGCGTATGGCCGGCCGACGCGTTCATTCCCGAGGTGGACGAAGCGCAATGCCGCCTCGTCAACGCATTGCCACGTTGCCCGACGTGCGATGCGCTCGCGCGCCCTAACGTGCTGATGTTTTCCGACGCGGCATGGATCGCCGATCGCACCGACGCGCAACAACAGCGGCTCGCGCAATGGCTCGCGCAAGTAGAGCGGCCCGCGGTAGTGGAAATCGGCGCCGGACCCGACATTCCGACCGTTCGACGATTTGGCGAGCGATCGGCCGCGTTGCGTCACGTACCGTTGATACGCATCAACCCGCGCGACGCCGCCGTGGGTCGCAACGGCATCGCCTTGCCAATGTCGGCGCTGGCCGCGTTGGAAGCCATCGCGCGCGCGATGGAAGGCATTACGCCGTTGCCCTAAGGACTTCCTAAGTTCTTCATCGATTCGCGGCACGGTGCCTGCTGCGTTGCTCGGCATGGCACACGCACTTTGGAAAGGCGCGATTAGCTTCGGCTTGGTTCATATCCCGGTCGAGCTGCATGGCGCGTCGAAACAAGACGACATCGACTTCGACTGGCTCGACAAGCGCGACCTCAAACCAGTGGGCTACAAGCGCGTGAATAAGGAAACTGGCGAGGAAGTCACGAAGGACGACATCGTCAAGGGCGTGAAGGTCGAGTCGGGCGATTACGTGGTGTTGAGCGACGAGGAAATACGCGCGGCTAATCCGCAAGCGTCGCAACTCGTCGAGATTCTCGCGTTCGTGAAGGCCGCCGAGATCGACCCGGTGTATTTCGAAACGCCCTACACGCTTGCGCCCATCCTGCGCGGCGAGAAGGTGTATGCGTTATTGCGTGAAACATTGGCGCGCGCCGACAAGGTCGGTATCGCGCGCGTGGTCATGCACAACAAACAGCACTTGGCCGCGCTCTTGCCGGCCGGTCCGTTGTTGCGACTCATCACGCTACGGTGGCAAAACGAAATTCGACCCGCGCCTTCGGACATCGATCAACCCCCCGTCAACGCGCGAGCGGCCGGACTCACGCAGCGCGAACTTGAAATGGCAACCGCCTTGGTCGAAGACATGACCGAGCCGTTCAAGCCCGATCGATATTCGGACAGCTTTCGCGACGACATTCTTAAGTTGATCGACCGTAAGGTACGCGCGGGCCAAACACATACCGTCACCTTGCAAGAAGAAGCGCCGGCCGCGCCCGAGACCACGAGCGATCTCGCCGACCTCGCGGCATTGCTCAAGCGCAGTTTGCAAGGGCGCGGTTCGCTCGCGCGTGATCGGGCATCGGCGCGTGAACACGCCAGCGCGCGCGCCGAGCATGACGGCACGCATCGGCGCGCCAAACGTGCGTGAGCGCGAAGTCGTCATCGAACATCGTTGAGCCCTCGCTGGCGCTTTATTGCTCGCCGTGCGCGAAGGAAAGACATGGCGTTACGCAGGCCGCGTGGGCACCGGTTTCAACGACGCGACCTTGAACGATGTGCATGCGCGCTTACGCAAGCTTGAAACACGCGAGGCCTGCGTGACGCTTCCTAAAAGCGCGAGCGCGCGTGGCGTGCATTGGGTGCGGCCGCAACTTGTGGCCGAGGTGTCGTTCGCGCAATGGACGAAGGAGAACCTCGTGCGTCAAGCGGTGTTTCAAGGCCTGCGGCACGACAAGCCCGCCATCCGCGTGGTGCGTGAACGCGCGATGAAGATCACGCATGCCGATCGCGTGATCGATCCGTCCACCGGCTTCACCAAGGGCGACTTAGTCGAATACTTCGCGCATGTAAGCGCCGCTTTATTACCCCATGTGCGCGACCGGCCCGTCTCCTTGGTTCGCGCGCCCGAAGGCATTGAAGGCCCGATGTTCTTTCAAAAACACGCCGGCGCGCTCGACATGCCACACGTGCGCATGCTCGACCTCGCGCTGGATCCCGGACATGCGGCATTGATGACGATCGATCGCGCCGACGCCTTATGCGACGCCGCGCAAATGAACGTGGTGGAGTTGCATACCTGGAATGCCACGGCGCGCTTCATCGACACACCCGATCGTTTCGTGCTCGATCTCGATCCCGACCCGACGCTGCCGTGGCAACGCGTGCGAGAAGCGGCCGTGCTCGTGCGTGGCCTGCTCGATGAATTAGGGTTGCGCTGTTTTTTAAAAACCACGGGTGGTCACGGGCTGCATGTGGTCGTGCCATTAGGCCGGCGCGACGATTGGAACACCGTCAAAACCTTTAGCCACGACTTGGCCGCTCATCTGGCGCGCACCCTTCCCGATCGTTTTAGCGCGCGACCCGGACCGCGCCATCGGGTAAGAAAAATCTTCGTCGATTACTTACGCAATCAACGTGGTGCGACGACGGTGAGCGCATTCTCGCCTCGCGCGCGTTTGGGCTTGCCGGTGTCCGTGCCCATCGCATGGGACGAACTCGATGTGGTGCGTAGTGGCACGCAATGGAATATCGCGACCGTGCCCGAACGCTTGCGTCAATTAGGCAAGGACAATCCGTGGGACGGATACGCGCGCATACGACAAACGGTGACCCGCGTGGCTGCTCGCTTGAAAAATCGCGCGCTTAAAACGTAGGTGTTTTGTAAATTCGCCGCACCGGCACACGGTGTGCCTCCTAGGACGAGTCCGCATACTCGCTTAGGAGTTTTCATGCCTACACGCCGTGCCGTCGTTCGTTCGCTCGTCGCGCTGACCGCGCCCTCATGGTTGGTGGCCTGCGGCGGTGGGGGCGGCGGAGGGGATTCATCCACCACGGCCAACGCCACCGCCAATACCGCGTCGAACGCCACGCCGTTTCGCATTGAACGCGCGACGGCGAACGCGACGCCTACGTTGGTCTTTTCAAGGCCCGTCGATCCTTCAAGCACCAGCGCCATCCGCTTGCTCGACTCCAATGGCGAACCCGTGGCGATCGACATCGTCACCGCGGGTAAGGACGTGACGTTGGTGCCCAAGGAACGACTCGCGTTGCAGGGCCAATATGTCGTGCAAGCCGATGCGCGCGTGCGCGGCACGAACGGCGAGACGCTTGCCGATAACGTGAAGACACGGACGATGGAAGTTTTAGCGCATTTGCGCGCCGGTACGACACCAACGCGGGCTTTTGGTGCGAGGAAGCCAACAACGTCGCCGACGGCGGCGTGATCGATGTCGCGGTGGATCCCACATCGGGCGACGCGGCGTTATTGGTTGGCTCGAATACCTTGGACGCCGCGCGTTACAACGCCAAGCTCGCGCGCCGGGCGCCTGCGGAACGCATCTCGGAAGATCTAGATGGCGGTCAAGGCTATCGCGGGCCCGCGCGCTTGCTGGCCGATGGCAATGGCGGGTTTGGCATCGTATGGTTAGTTGTGAGCGGGTCGATTCCCGTGTTGTTGCTCGCGCGTTATTCGCCACGCGCGGGTACGTGGACGGTTCAACCGGTATTCGAGGGCGAGCGGTTC
>DASTRU010000227.1:0-8254 GCA_035761045.1 Burkholderiaceae bacterium
GTGCTGGTCCCGCACCGACCGACAATGAGGCGAATTCATTTGCTCGCGGATCGATCGAACTAAGACCTCGAGCAAGCGCGCCGCACGAACAATCTGCTCAAGCCGACGGGGACGAATTGGCGCGGCCGTCCTCATTTGAAACCGCACGACCGCTTACACCGGGCATCAGCAATCGGGATGCCCGAACGAATTAGCGCATTACGCGAGTCGTAATGCTTAAGTCCTTCCGCATAAACCCTAAGGAACGCGCTTCGCCTCAAAAAGCACTAACTAAATCGAAAGAAAAGCCATGCGAATGTCGTGAGCTATCATGCTTCGTCGACTAAGCAGGCGATGGTCGATCTTTGCTTTTAAGGATGCGCGATGCTCACGATTGCTCCTAACGCAGCGCTTTCTGTTCGCGTGGATTTGGATGATTCACACGAGTTAGACAGCTCCTCCGCGTCGCCCCGCAATATCCGGGAGACAACAAGCGCCCACGACGTCGTTCCGTTCGAAGCGACCCAGGATTCCGTGTTTGAAGTGAGTTTGTCGGACCACCCATCGCTTCCGGCGCGTCGACGCGCCGCCTTATTCGCCGCGGCACGAGTGAGCGTTGCAACGCTACTGGGGTCGGCTGCCCAGTATGCGATTTACAAAACCCCAACTTTTCAGGATCAGGAAAGCGATGTCCCGTCCACCAAGGCCATTCTCGCGGCAGCGTTCGTAGGCGGGGTAGTTCGTCAGGCAACCGTGGATTACTTAGAACATTTCGGGCCGCATATCACGAACACAAGTCCCGAAAAATTTAGCCGCTTTCATGACAACGCCCCGAGTTTGAGCGGAAGAATCGCCAACTTCATTCTTTACCCGCCCAATTTTTATAACGCGGTGTGGTCGTCTTTGTCCGGGATCGCCTCGGGCGCATTCGCACAGTTTTCAAACAGCCGCACCGCGACTGATTTGTTGCGTTGCTCGCTCGCCACCTCCTGGGCATTCGAAGGGGCAAGTGGCTACACGTTTGCGATGCACGACAGCTCACGCTCGGGAGCTGCGATTGTCCAGCGTCCTATCGCACAAAATCTTTTCGGCTTACCCAACGTGAGCGCCTTGGCATCGACGGTTTCAAACGCCATCACTCGCGGAATTTGCTCCGCATCGACGTCCTTGATCACTAAGGGTTTTGCAAAAAAAAAGGGTGAACTTTCATTGAAGCTAAGAACACCCGTTGAAGGAGTGGGGCTTATCAATGGTGCATTGCGTGGCGGCTTATATTTCTTCCAGCCGCAATCGAGCGAGGCGCTTAAGCACACGCTTGTCGAACCGGTACTTAAAGGGGCATCGCAAGCAATAACGGCATCGGCGCGGTGGACCGGGATTTCACGCGTGACGCCCGCTTTTCAGTTCAACACCAGCAGCGGCAACGCCCGCACCAATACCCTTCGCTCCGCGCCCAATATCGTCGCCACCCGCGCCAGAACCGCCGAAGAAGGCCGCATGACCGTGCCGACGGCAGTCACGAACGTCAAGCGCCAGTCCACGCGTTCCAGCTCACAACCCTACAAAAGCGAGCACCGGCAGCCTCATAATCCGGTTGCGCCCGGAACCACCGACATCATTGCCGAATCCGCACTAAACCAAAAAATTTTCAATAAACATACGAGTAATGCAACCGCGCTGACATTATCGTTACCAACCAATTGATGTTCACAAACTGCCAAGGGGAAATCAGTGCAGGACGCTGCCTATAAGGATTTGATGTTGGCGCTCGGTTCAGTCGTTCGCATTGACGACCCACAAGCGCTCGCGGAACACGGTCAAATCGTCGTCGACGACATTCGCTTTAGCTTGTATCCAGGCCAGGACGACCGGCTGCTCGTGTATTGCGATTTTGGCCTCCCGCCCGAAGAGCGCCGTGCCGATGCCTTAAGCGCCTTGCTTGAAACGAACCTATTCATGTTCGACGGGAGCGGACCGACCTTCGCCATCAACCCCGAATCTGGTCACGTTATTTTTGCCGATCATTACAGCACCACTCAATTGGATGGCGAGCTGCTCGCGGCGGTTCTTGCCAAGCTTGCGAAGGACGCGACCGAGTGGCGCCGCACTTATTTTTTGGACGACACCCCCGAGGCTGTACAACCAACGACGAATGGATCCAACCAGCTTCGTCTATGAGGATGAGCGATGCTGTCCATTGCAAATAACGCGGCTCTGCAGGCTCCCCGTGCGTTGGATGAGCACGACGATTTACAACGCGCGTCGGTAAACTCACATTTACCCGTAAGCCCATCGGTCGATCGAGAATCGCTGTCCGCGAATGTTGCCGTTTCTCGCGACTTGACGAGCACTGAACCAACGGACATTCTGAATTCAGACCGCGCAAAAATTCGCGCTCGGCGAAACGCCGCGATGTGGCTTGGTGCTCGCCTAGGGTTAGCGACGCTCGCGGGCGCGGCCGTCCAGTACTCCCTCTATCGATGTCCGAGTTTGCAGGACCAGCACGCTGGAACACCGTCCGAAAAAACGATTTTCGCGGCAGCATTCGTCGGAGGTTTTGTTCGTCAAGCAGCAGCGGATATGTTGGCGAATGTGGGGCCCCAGGTTAATTCGCAGCGCCCGGCATTTAGCCGCTTTCACGACAACGCCTCAACCGTCAAAGGAAAAATCGCGAACTTCATTCTTTACCCCCCTAATTGGTACTACGTGGGGTGGGCAAGCTTGTCTGGAATGACGGCGGGCGCAATTGCGCATGCTACGAACAGCCGTACCGCTCATGAAATCTATAAGTGTTCGCTCGCCACATCCTGGGCTTTTGAAGCAGCCGATGGCTACACAACCAGCA
Source organism: Burkholderiaceae bacterium (assembly GCA_035761045.1). Taxonomy (GTDB): domain Bacteria; phylum Pseudomonadota; class Gammaproteobacteria; order Burkholderiales; family Burkholderiaceae_E; genus DASTRU01. The sequence continues at coordinate 2,825 of DASTRU010000227.1, forward strand.
TGTACGAAAGCGGACGTTCCGGAGCCACCATCACCGAACGCCCGCTCAATCAAACTCGTTTTGAAATACCCAGCGCGAGTGCCATGGCGTCGACCGTAGCGCACGCCATATCGCGCGGCCTATCTTCCGCGTCAACGTCTTTACTCTTAAAGCATGTTTTCAAAGGAATAAGCGAAAGCGGGCCCGCGGTGGTAGGTAAGACCTCCGTCGAAGGAACAGGCGCGTTTAGCGGATTCATACGCGGGGTCAACTACTTGTTCAGACCACAAACAGGCGAAGCGATCAAACACCTCGTGGAACCGGCATTTAAACGTGTCACCGAAGGGGCCTCGGCATTCGCAAAGTGGACAGGACTTCAACGCAGCCCACTAATTTTGCAAATGGAACATTTCGATCGTACGGACAATGCCGCGGAGCTCGCCGAGGAAGGCCGCTTGCCCAGCAGCGCTCCCACGGCAAGGACCATCACAGCGCCGCGGGAAACCAACTTACCGAGCGCATCGACGTTCATGAACGAATACGCTGGACGCTCCGTTTTAACATCGCGCGTCACGACAACCACGCCACCTGTTTCGCCCAACATAGAGCCTCAGCAAGAGGCGACGGGAACCAGTATCGATACCGGAGAAATTTTGCCCGACCCGGAACAACAAAAGGCCGAGGCAAGCACCTCGGCCGCGCAGCCCGTCAACGTGGAAATCATTAATAAATCGCGGTCATCTTCATTGGAGACTCAGCGGCCGCTAACACCGGGCATTAACAATCGCGACGCTGAAGAAAAATAACGCGCCATGCACGCATTGTTAAGGGAGTCGTCCACCCGACGCTAAAGGCGCACTCTATTCGAGCAATTCCTATTCGGTATTAGTTGAGGATGCGCGATGCTAACGATTGCCGGTAACTCAACGCTTTCCGATCGTCATCACTCTGCCGATCCAGGTAATTCAGACGACGTTTCCGAAGGCTCACGTAGCAATCAAGAACTACCGCATGGTGACGTCGTCGCGCCTCGGGACATGACAAGCGACCAACTTAACGCACTAAACCGAGCGGAGCGTCGCGCTCGTTTACGTGCCGCGGCATTTGCGGGGGTGCGAGTTGCGTTGGCAACGGCGGCGTCCTCCGGACTTCAGTACTCGGCATATAGATCAGAAGGCTTGCAGGACCAAAACAGCCCCTCGCCCTCCCTCGGCTTAATTTTCGTTGCAGCGTCCGTAGGCGGCGTAACGCGTCAATTGTTGGCCAACTATTTCGAGAATTTCGGACCACGTATCGTTAATCCCAATCGTCAGGGGTTGAGCCGTTATCACGACGATGCTTCGACGTTGTTAAGACAAATTAAGAACGTGGTTTTTTATTTACCAAGTTGGTGCTATGTACCGATCTCACTCGCTTCTGGCCTCGCCGCGGGCTTTGCCGCGAAACGGCTAGAAAGCCAAACCGCACCTGACGTTTACCGAGGTGCACTCATAGCCTCGTGGTTGTTTGAAGGGCTTGATGGTTTCACATCCGCCTACTACGAAAGCTCGCGTTCCGGAGCCGCCATCGTCGAGCAACCCATCCTCCATTTACCTATTGGATGGCCTCGCTCAAGCACCGCGGCATCCACGTTTTCACACAGCTTTTGGCGTATGGCTGCCTCCGCCCTTACTTCCATGACCGTTAATAAGGCATTCGCGGGCAAAAGTTTGGGCGGGTTTTTGTCGCTTGCTAGAACAACCGTCGAAAAGGTCGGCGCACTCAACGGGTTGATACGTGGGGGTTGGTTTTTGTATAGAGGGTTTGCTAGCGAATTGACCAAGAAGTATCTCGTGGAGCCTTCGTTTAAACGCATGGCGGAAGAATTTGCCGCATGCTCGTGGCACCTAAACATTTCGCCCGTCGCCGAACAACATATTGAGAACGCTGATCCGACAGCGCCGCGAATCACCGCGGTCACTCCGCGCGCGATAGCCTTGGAAACGATTCAAGAGGCGACCGACACTAGCATCGACATAGGACAGTTGTCCGCCGGCACCGAAACGGCTCGCCTTGCTCGACGTGAATTGCAGGCAATCGCTCGGGCCGAGCAGCTCTCTCAAATGGACGACGCTGAATTCGCGCAGCCTTTTGTATTTGAAACGCTGCGACCAATAACACCAGGCATTAATAATCGCGAGGTATTAAGGATTTAAGCTACTACGCGAACGTTATGTGGGCGGCGTACCGAGCAACGCTTTTAGCCCCGCCATCATGGCGCGCGTATCGCGCTTTTCAGTTTCGGCCACGCGCTGCAATGGCGCGTCCAATCCCATTTCGGCAATGAATCGGCTGGGCTCGCAGTTGACGTTTTCCCGAGCGCGGCGGCGCTGTTTGCAAAGACTAATGTGCAATGAGCGTTGAGCGCGCGTAATACCCACATACATAAGACGGCGTTCTTCCTCAATGCGCGCCGGGCCCTCCTCTTCGTCGCCGCGGGTATGAGGCAGCAATCCTTCTTCCACGCCAATTAAAAACACATGCGGATACTCAAGTCCTTTTGCCGCATGCAGCGTCGATAACCGAACCGCTTCGGGGTCGACCTCATCCTTGTCGAGCATCGACAGCAATGCCACCGTTTGCGCAACATCGATCAGCGTTTTAGCTTTTTGAAATTCATCTTCCTTCGCGCGCGCGCCAAGCCACACTGAAAACTCCAGTACGTTTTGCCACTTTTGTCGCGCGGTGCGTTCGTCATGTTGCTCGTACAAATAAGCTTCGTAGCCAATCGCACTTAGGAATTCGCGCACTAAGGCACTCACGGCTTCTTCGCCGGACTCGTGTTCGGCGCGCCAAGCAATACGATTTATGAATTCACCGAAGGTGCGAATGTCATCAAGCTTTTTGCCGACCGCATCGTGCGCGCCGGGAAGAAACGCGGCTTCGAATAACGAGACGCGTCGATCCCCCGCATAACGACCCAACGCTTCTAATGTTTGCGTGCCAATGCCGCGCTTGGGCGTGGTGATGGCGCGAATGAACGCTGGATCGTCATCACCGTTGGAAATCAAGCGTAGATACGCCGTGAGATCCTTGATTTCGGCCCGCTCGAAAAAACTTTGCCCACCAGAAAGAACGTACGGCACTTTTTCTTGCCGCAGCATTTGTTCGACGATGCGCGCTTGATGGTTGCTTCGATAAAGAATCGCGTAATCGCGAAACTGCGCGCGTCGTTCGAGCTTGTGCCCAATCAACTTCAACACCACGCTGCGCGCTTCTTCCTCGTCGTTGGCATACGTAGTGACGCTAATGGCGTCGCCCGTGCCGTGCTCGCTCCACAATTTCTTTTCGTAGATCTTAGGGTTGTTCGCGATGAGCGAGTTAGCGGCCGCGAGTATGCGTTGCGAAGAGCGGTAGTTTTGTTCGAGCTTGATAACGGCAAGCCGTGGCCAATCACGTTCAAGTTGCGCGATGTTTTCGAGCGTGGCGCCTCGCCATGCATAGATACTTTGATCGTCGTCGCCCACGGCGGTGAACGCGCCTTGCGCGCCCACGAGTAATTTCATTAACGCGTACTGGCATGCGTTGGTGTCTTGATACTCATCCACCAGCAAATACCGCAACTTCGATTGCCAATGCACGAGCCGCTCGTAATGCGTACTAAAGAGTTGAACGGGCAGACGAATGAGATCGTCGAAATCAACCGCTTGGTATGCACGCAACGTCGCGTCATAACTTAGAAAAACGCGTGCGGCGATTTGGTCATCCTCATCGCGCGCCTCATGCAACGCCGCTTCCGGACTAATGAGTGCGTTCTTCCATAACGAAATGCGCTGTTGAACCGCGAAGACGCGCTTCTTGTCGGTGGTGGACAACAGTTCTTGCACGATGGAGAACGCGTCGCTGGCGTCGAGGATCGAGAACTTAGGTTTGAGCCCTAAGTGCTGAGCTTCAGCGCGCAACAACTTCACGCCAAGCGAGTGAAACGTTGACACCACCAAGCCGCGCACGCTGCGATTTTCTTGTTTAGCGAGCGAGTCGGCGCGCTCCTTCATCTCGGCGGCGGCCTTGTTGGTAAACGTCAGAGCACCGATTTGATTAGGCGCATATCCATTGGCGATGAGATGCGCGATCTTCGCGACGATCACGCGCGTTTTGCCGGATCCGGCGCCAGCCAAGACAAGGCAAGGACGATCGATGGTATGCACCGCGGCGCGTTGCGCAGCATTCAGCGGAAAAGACATGCGAGCGGTAAAGAAGTAAGGACAACGCGGGGGCCGGCGAGGTTAGCACGCGCTAAATTTCGAGCGGGTCGACCTCGATATGCCAGCGCACGCCGTTGAATTCGCGCCCCACGGTACGCGTTGAAAACGGCGCGAGCCAACGCGGCAAAAATGCTTGCAGCGCGCTGCGGGTATCGGACTCAACCAAAAGCTGCGCGCGCTCGACATCGGCACGACGCACCAAGCCCATTGGCACGGCGTCGTACACGCGCACGCCGCCATCGCCAATCAAGGCCAGTGCGTGATGTCGCGCCTCGTGCAAGAAACGCAGTGCTTCGGCGAGGGTGGAACTCTCGGCACGCAAAATGGCTTGGTAACTATACGGCGGCAATCGCGCTTGCTCGCGTTGCAAGAGTTCGGTTTGTGCGAAACGTGCGTAGTCGTGCACAACCAGCGATGCGAAAAGCGGATGTTTTGGATAACGCGTTTGCACGAGTACGCGCCCCCCCTTCCCGGCGCGACCGCTACGTCCGGCCACTTGCATGAGTTGCTGGAACAACCGTTCGGGCGCTCGGAAATCGTGGCTGTACAACGCTGCGTCCGCGCCGAGCACGACGACCACACTCATGCGCTCGAAGTCGTGGCCTTTGGCAACCATTTGCGTGCCGATCAACACATCCACGTCGCCGCCATGGACGCGAGCAAACATGGTTTCGGCGGCGTTCTTATGCCGAACGGCGTCGGCGTCGATCCGCAAGAGCCGAGCGGTCGGCAACAAGGCCGTCAGCGTTTCCTCGATGCGTTGAGTACCGCGTCCAAGCGGCGCGAGATCTTGGTTGCCGCAAGTCGGGCAGGCACGTGGCACGCGTTGCACGTCGCCGCAATGATGGCAGTGCATGCGGCCGTCGGCCTTATGAAACACCACATGCGCTGAACAATGCGAGCACATCGCAACCCATCCGCACGCGGCGCATGCGAGCACGGGTGCGTAACCTCGGCGATTCATGAAGACGAGGCTTTGCTCGCCACGCTCCAATGTTTGTCGTAAGGCTTGTTCCACTCGCGGCGATAAACCGCCGTGCGTGGGCTCTTGTCCGGTATCGACTAACTCGATCGCGGGAAGCGCGGCGTCGGCCCGCGCGCGATGTTTTAGATGAAGGTGGACATATCGTCCCGCACGCGCGTTGGCCCAACTTTCAAGGGAAGGCGTGGCCGACCCGAGCACGACGGGAACGCCGAGATCGCGCGC
>DASTRU010000228.1:0-4898 GCA_035761045.1 Burkholderiaceae bacterium
GGCTGTCACATCAACCGAACCTTCCACGGCCAACGCGGCGCCCGCGCAAGGTACATCGGCACACGGCGTAATCGGTCAATGGTGGGAGCGCACGCGTCAACGGATATGGGAAGAAGCCCGCGCGCTCGTGCGTATTCGCGAGGTCAATAATTCGGAGGCCTTGCTGCTCGCCCCATCGCAGGCTTACTTTCTTCGCGAGAATTTGAAGCTGCGCTTACTCAACGCGCGGTTGCAATTGCTCTCGCGCAACGAACGCGGATTTCGTAGCGACTTGACCGCCGCGTCTGAATGGATCGAGCGCTTTTTCGACACGCAAGCCCGCGCCACCGAGCAATTCGCGCAAACGCTTAAATCGCTGCAAACCGCGACGGTGTCGGTGGAGTTGCCGAACCTGTCGGAAAGCTTGAACGCGGTTCGCAACTTCCGTCCTGGTGGCGGCGTGCTCGCGCCGCCGCGCGCGGCTGCCACCGCGACGCCCGCCAACTCCTCTTCCGCGCCCGCGCGTTAAACCCATGCGCGCGCTGTTTTGGATCACCGTGTTGTTCGCGCTTGGCGTGGGGCTTGCGCTGTTGGCGCGCTTCAACGCGGGCAATGTCGCGCTGCTGGTGCCGCCGTACCGCATCGATATCGCGCTCAACTTGTTCTTGCTTGGCATCGTCGCGCTGTTCGCGGTGACGTACGCCGTGATTCGCATCGCCGCTCATACGCTCGGGTTTCCCGATCGCGTGCGGGCCTACCGAGCGCGTGTGCGCGAAGAGGGCGCGCGCAGCGCATTGCGGACCGCGCTGACCGCGTATTTCGAAGGCCGATTCGCGCGTGCCGAACGGGCGGCCAACGATGCGCAGGCGGTGCAGGGGTACCAAGGCATCGCCGCGCTGATCGCCGCCCGCGCGTCGCACAAGATGCGTGAATTCACGCGTCGCGATGAATGGCTGCGTCGTGCCGAACACGACAACACCGTGCGCACCGCCCGTTTGATGACCGAGGCCGAACTGTTGCTTGAAGAACGCCGCGCCGACGAGGCCGAGACATTGATCGCGCAACTGCATGCCTCGGGCGCGCGCCATGTCGCGTCGCTGCGGCTGGCGCTCAACGCCGCGCAACAGCTCGAACAATGGGAAGAAGTGTTGCGGCTCGTGCGCCAGCTGGCCAAGCGCGACGCGATTCATCCGGCATTGGCCGCGCGCACCAAGGCGCTTGCGTATCAATCGCTCGCGGCGCGTCGGCGTGGTGAACCATCTGGCTTGCGTTCGATTTGGGCCTCGATGCCGGCGGAAGACCGCACGGCGCCTGAAATCGCCGAGCCGTTCGCGCGCGCATTCGCGGTCATTGGCGAACATCGGCAAGCGTTGAATGTGCTCGAAGCCTCGCTCGAGCGGCGCTGGGACGCCCGGTTGCTCAACGCGTATGGAGAGATTGGCGAGGCCGCCGATCGTGTCGCGCAGATCGATCGAGCCGAACGTTGGTTGGATCGTCATCCGCGCGACCCTGCCTTGTTGACCACGCTTGGGCGGTTGTGCGCCGACGAAGGTCTTTGGGGCAAGGCGGCCGACTACCTCGAACGCAGTTTGCGCATCGAGCGCACGCCGCATGCGTTGTTGGTGCTGGCTCGCGTGCTTGGCAATAGCGGGGATGAAGCCCGTGCCGACGAGTTGTATCGTGAATGCGCGGAGCTTGCGGTCGAGCCACCGCAATACATTCCAGCAACGCGTGGCAGTGTCTAACGTCATCTCGCATCACTTCAAACAAAAACGGGACCGTGTGTTGCACGGTCCCGTTTTTGTTTGAAGCATGGCGGCGCCCGCGGGCGCCGCGTTATCACTCGCTCAACGTCCGACTTGGGCGAGATCGTCGTGATGAATGTCGACGTCCTTCGTTTCCTTCACGAACAACACGCCGATCACGAAGGTCGCAAGCGCCACGATGATCGGATACCAGAGGCCGTAATAAATGTCTCCGGTGGCCGCCACCATCGCGAACGCGGTCGTCGGCAAAAAGCCGCCAAACCACCCGTTACCAATGTGATACGGCAACGACATCGACGTATAGCGAATACGCGTGGGGAACATTTCCACGAGCATCGCCGCGATCGGTCCGTACACCATCGTCACGTAGATCACGAGAATGGTCAGCAAGATGACGACGGCGGGCTTGTTGATTTGCGCGTCGTCGGCCTTCTTCGGATAGCCGGCTTGCTTGAACACCGCGTCGTCCATCTCGCCGGTAAAGCGCTTGGCTTGGTCCTTCGCGTCGGGCGCGTTGCCGTTGTAGGACGCGACGGTTTTATCGCCCACCTTCACCTGCGTGACCGTTCCAGGCGCCGCCGACTCGTTCGAGTAGTTAATACCCGCGCGTGCCAAATAGCTCTTCGCGATATCGCACGACGAAGTGAACTTCGCCGTACCCACCGGGTTGAACTGGAACGAGCACTCGTTCGGATTGGCCACCACCGTGATCGGCGACTTCGACTGCGCCGCCTCCAAGGCCGGATTCGCGTAGTGCGTGATCTGCTTGAAGATTGGGAAGTAGGTCAGCGCCGCGATCAAGCAGCCGGCCATGATGATCGGCTTGCGCCCAATCTTGTCCGACAGCGAGCCAAACACGATGAAGAACGGCGTGCCGATCAACAGCGAGATCGCGATCATGATGTTCGCGGTCGCTGGGTCCACCTTCAGCGTTTGCGTCAGGAAGAAGAGCGCGTAGAACTGGCCGGTGTACCAAACCACCGCTTGACCAGCCGTTAAGCCGACCAAGGCCAGAATCACGATCTTCAAATTGCGCCATTGGCCAAAGGATTCGGTCAGCGGCGCTTTCGAGCCTTTGCCTTCTTCCTTCATCTTCTTGAACGCGGGCGACTCGTTCATCGACATGCGGATCCACACCGAAATGCCGAGCAGGATGATCGACACCAGGAAGGGAATGCGCCAGCCCCAGTCTTGGAACGCGGCTTCGCCCATGGAGGTGCGAACGCCGAGAATCACGAGCAGAGACAAGAACAACCCCAACGTGGCGGTGGTTTGAATCCACGCCGTGTAGGCGCCGCGCTTGCCGTGCGGTGCGTGTTCGGCCACGTATGTAGCCGCGCCGCCGTACTCGCCGCCCAACGCCAAGCCTTGCAGCAAGCGCAGCACGACGAGAATGATCGGCGCCGCGATGCCCCAGCTGGCGTAGCTTGGCAAGATGCCGACGACGAAGGTCGACAAGCCCATCAACAAGATGGTGACGAGGAAGGTGTATTTACGTCCGACCAAATCGCCTAACCGGCCGAACACGATGGCGCCAAAGGGCCGCACCGCAAAGCCCGCCGCGAACGCCATCAACGCGAAGATGAATGCCGCCGTTTCATTCACGCCCGCGAAGAACTGCTTGGAAATGATGGCCGCGAGCGAGCCGTATAAATAAAAGTCGTACCACTCAAAAACGGTACCAAGTGAGGAAGCGAAGATGACTTTCTTTTCTTCGCGGGTCATGGGGGGAGGATCCCCATAGTGCGTTTGGGATGTTGTGGTGGCCATACGAGCGTCTCCTCGTGTCGTGGTTGGCTTTTTAACCAGTACAGCCGTTCCACTATCCGGACGAGGTCTTACCGAATGCTTACAGGGCGTAACAGAGGGGCGGCGCGGAGTCGCGCGCGCGAAAAAAGTCACGGACGGAAGGGGTTGGCGGCGGCCGAACCAAACAAACCGCGCCGTTACTCATGGTCCGGTTTACGCCAAAAGCTCAGCAGCAGCTGAGCTTTTTACTTATTTTGAGTACCGTTCCATGCCTGTTTCCTCTCCCTCACGCTTTCCGCCTCCGCCGCCTTTTCCGCCCCCGCCGCCTATATCGTTGCATGACGCCCGCGACTATGAACACGATGCGCGACGGCAAGTCCTTACCTCACGTGATGCCGAGGCGCGTTCCTCGCGATACGACGCGCTCGCAACGCGTGCCGAAGTACTGATTAGTCATCGCGCCGGTTCGCCGCATCGGTTTACGCGTGTGCAGCTCAACTTAGAGATCGGTGCATCGCAAACGGGCCGTGCGTACGACCGCGAACGCAGTCGAGACCAAGAGGTGCGCCGCGAGCGCGAGTACACACGCGACGACCGGCGCGACCGTTCGCGCGAGCGGAGCGAGGAGCGTTCAAGCGTTCGGCGTGATGCGGCTAGTGGCAGTTCGTCGCGTCGTTATGAAAGCCGGCAGGACGAACGTGAGTCGCAACGCTATGCGCCATACGCGCGTACCTCGTCGCGGCCGGGGTCGTCGTCTGTTGGATTAGGCCAACGTTCAGCGGCGCACATACCCATCAACTCGTGGGAACAACTAGATAAGGAGTTGGATCCCCGCAATCGTGTGCGGATCGAACTGCTCAATATCGCGAAGTTCCTCAAAGAAAACGCTCAACGTCGTCAAGCTCCGTCACGCCAACAAGTACGGCGATTGGCGGATCGGCTCGATGACGTCATTGAGAACACACGTCCTCAGCAGCTAACTCATCCGGCCACCGTCTCGCAATGGTCGTATGGGCTGCCACAGTTCGCGCTAGCCGCGCCTGGGCAAGAAACGGTTGACCGCTTGATGCGGACCACGATTCAGCTCTTTCAAGGGCAACATGGGGTTGAGGGCAGGGGTATCAGCAACCTGATGTACAACTTGCGCGGCTTTGGTAACTCGCCCGCTGTGGAGGACCTTTTTGAGACGGCGATCGTGCCGCAGCTAAGCCGTAGCGACTTGCGACTAGAGGCACAGAACATTGGTAATGCGTTATACGGCTTGCAGAACATGCGAGACAGCGAGCCGGTGCAAGCGGTGCTTAAGGCAATGGCGGGACAATTGAACCTCAGCGGCTTGCAACTTAATGCACAAAATATCGGCAACGCGTTATATGGTTTGCAGAACATGCGAGACAGCGAGCC
>DASTRU010000229.1:0-2624 GCA_035761045.1 Burkholderiaceae bacterium
GCCGACGTCGAAGTCGATCACCGCGGTCTTGTAGCCGCGCATCGCGAGGCCGGTGGCGAAGCTGGCGCTGGTCGTGGTCTTGCCCACGCCGCCCTTGCCGGAAGTCACCACGATGATTCTTGCCATCGGTACCAATTCCTAAGTAATGAGTGTGATTGCTGCTGATGAGGGATTAACGTCCAAGCGGTTCCATGACGAGCCGTTCGCCCACGAGCCTAATTTGCGCCGCCTTGCCAAGCACGTCTTCGGGAATTTGCGTTTCGGTCGTGCGGTAAATGCCCGCGATCGAGACGAGTTGCGGTTCCAGGCACGTCGTGAAGATGCGCGCGTTCGCGTCGCCGCGCGCGCCAGCCACCGCCTTGCCGCGTAACGGCGCGTACACATGAATGCTGCCGTCGGCGATGACTTCGGCGTCGAAACTCACGAGATCGAGCACCACCACGTCGCCGCCGCGCGCGTACACGCGCTGCCCCGAGCGCAAGGGTTTATCGATGACGAGCGTGGGCGCGGTATGCACTTCAAACGTCGCGTCGCCCGACGCGATCGCGCGTTGAATGCTGGTTTGCGTGACGCTCGATTCGCCGCCTTGCTCGTGCGCGGGCTCGCTCTCCTCGCCGCCGTTGGTCGGCATCGAGTCCGGTCCGCGACTAAGGCCAATGGCTTGCGCGGCTTGCGTTTGCGCGTCGTTGCCGTTGCGAACCGCGACCGGCCGCATGCGGTAATCGCGTAGCAAGGCGACGAGATTAGGAAAGTCGATCGGCTCGGGCGAATCGCGCAAGGCGGCCAAGTCGATCATGACCGGATCGTCGTCGAAAAAGTTAGGCGTGTCGGCGACGCGCTGCGCGATGTCTTCGGCGAGCGCTTGAATATTCGACGTCTTCAGCAGTACCGCGATCAGCGCGAGCGAGGCGCTTTTCAGCTCGAAGACGACGGGGGCGCGAGTGGTGGAGGCGTGCATGGGCGGTAATGCGTGCAAAGGTCGCCAGTCTACCGGCGCGCGCGCCTAAGCCCATGCGAATCCGCGTAATCAACGCCACATTCGTGATGCTTATCCCTCACGCACGAGACGTTCGCGCTCGGCCTTAGGCGGCGGCAGCCATTGATAGATCCAGGTTTCGCTCAAGGCTTCGCCGTTAAGACGCAAGAACACGCGCACATCGATCGGATCGTTGCTGTCTTCGGGCGGGCGTAGATCAAACATCGCGCGATAACCGTTTTGTTCGAACTGCGGTCGGGCCGAGACGATCTCGACCGTGCCACGCGAGGCGGTGACCACCGTTTCCACCTCGGCCAATCGCCCGGCGCGCGCGCGCTTGAGCAGCGTGGGCAAGGCGCCGCCGGAAAAGTCGATCGCGAATCGCCACGAAAAATACTTACGTTTTTGCCCAACGATGCCGCCAATGCCCGTGCGCGTCGCGATCACGTGCGCGAGCGGCGGCGCGGCCACGATGTCGGTGCCCCACATCAGCCGATAGCTGTACAACAGCTCTTGCCCAGCTTGCGGTTTGTCGTCGGGCACCCAGGCGGCCACGATGTTGTCGTGGGTTTCATCGGGCGCGGGCAGTTCGAGCAATTGCACGCTGCCCTTACCCCAACCCGCGCCTTCGATGGGTTTAGGCATCACCCACAAATTCGGTCGACGGTCGTAGAACACGCCGTCGTCTTGGTAATGGTCGAAGTCGCGGTCGCGTTGCAAGAGGCCGAAGGCGCGCGGGTTTTCGTCCAAGAAACTGTTGAGCCGGATATCGCTTGGATTGCGCAACGGGCGCCAAATCCACTCGCCTAAACCGGTGTTGACTTGCAGACCGTCGGAATCGTGAATCTCGGGCCGCCAATCGTTGTCCATGCGCCGGTCGTTCTCGCCGACGTAATACATGCTCGTCAGCGGCGCGATGCCCAGGCGCTCGATCGTCTTGCGCGGATACAAGGCAGCGTCCACGTCCATCGTCATCGCGCCGCCGGGATGCAAGGCGATGCGGTACGCACCGGTGATGCTGGGCGAATCGAGCAAGGCGTACACGGTGAGCGTGCCCACGTCCTTGCCCGGACGCTCGATCCAAAAACTTTTAAAGCGCGGAAATTCCTCGCCTTGCATGCCACCAAAGTCGATCGCGAGTCCGCGCGCGCTTAGGCCGTATTGCAAATCGGCGCCGACGGCGCGGAAGTAACTCGCGCCTAAGAACGCCGCGACGTCGCTTCCAAAATCGGTTTGATGCTGCACGCGAAAGCCCGCGAAACCGAGGTCACGCGGCAAGGTTTTCGCGTCCAACCCGCTTTTACGTAAATCGAACATCTCGGGCAGGTACGCGACCTCCTGCGCTTGACCGCCCACGACTTCAAAAATCCGTACGCGCTCCTTGAACAAGAAGCCGCGATGAAAAAACTGCACGTGAAAGCGTAAGTCGTCCTTGGCCCACAACGCCTGGTCGGGCTTGAAGCGGATCGACTGAAAGCCGTCGTAATCAAGCTTGGCCAGCGCAGCCGGCAGCTCGATGTTGGGCGCTTGATAGGGCGTGGTGGCTAGAGCACGCGCTTGACCTTTTAGCCAGGCGTAATCGAACGCTTGTGGCGCGCCCAAGGTCGTGACTGGCGGGCTGACGCCTGAGGCGGGTGGTGTTTGAGCG
>DASTRU010000230.1:0-2797 GCA_035761045.1 Burkholderiaceae bacterium
GCATGTCGTATAGCCGCCCGAGAAAACCACCTGATTCACGATCAACGATGTAATAGCTTCCAGGAGGGATTGGTCCCAAGTTTGGCGTACATGCGGCAGCTCGCTTATTCACATAGGGATCCAAGCCAGAAAACGCATTAAAGGATTGAGAGCCAATCACAAGGGCACTCATCGGTTTATCGTTAAGTTCAAAGCTGCATTGCTGCATCTACTGGCCCTCAAAAAATCAACTTACACCCCGTTTTCGATCGCAGTTCTTCCCGCGAAACGCCAGGCGCGGTTTCCACCACCTTAAGTCCGTTATCGGTGACGTCGAGCACGCATAAGTTGGTGACGATGCGATCGACGACGTTCACGCCAGTCAGCGGCAAATTGCAATGTTCGAGGATCTTGTGCGTGTCGCCCTTGGCGGTGTGTTCCATAAGCACGACCACGCGTTGCACGCCGGCGACTAAGTCCATCGCGCCGCCCATGCCCTTGACCATCTTGCCGGGGATCATCCAATTGGCAAGGTCGCCGCGTTCACTCACCTGCATCGCGCCAAGGATGGAAAGGTTCACGTGTCCGCCGCGAATCATTCCGAACGAGTCGGCCGAACTAAAGAAACTACCGCCGGGCAAGATGGTGACGGTTTGTTTGCCGGCGTTGATAAGGTCCGCATCCACCTCGTCTTCGGTTGGAAACGGGCCGATGCCAAGCATGCCGTTTTCCGATTGCAGCACCACGTCCACGCCGCGCGGAATATGGTTGGCCACCAAGGTTGGCAGGCCAATGCCTAAGTTGACGTAGAAGCCGTCGCGCAATTCTTGCGCGGCGCGCGCCGCCATTTCATCGTGGGTCCAAGCCATCATCGACTCCTAAGGCTTTATTGATTAAGCGCGCAAGGTGCGCTGTTCAATGCGTTTTTCGGGCGTGGGGTTGTGCACGATGCGTTGAACGAAAATGCTTGGCGTGTGCACGTGGTCGGGCTCGATCTCGCCAATCTCGACCAACTCCTCCACTTCGGCCACGGTGATGCGGCCGGCCATCGCGCACATTGGGTTGAAGTTGCGCGCGGTCTTGCGATAGACGAGGTTGCCGGCTTTGTCGCCTTTCCAGGCTTTGACCAGGCCGATGTCGGCCGTGAGGCTGCGTTCCATGACGTAGGTCTGGCCGTCGAACTCGCGCGTTTCCTTGCCTTCGGCGACCAAAGTGCCGACGCCGGTTTTGGTGAAGAAGGCCGGAATACCGCAACCACCCGCGCGGAGTTTTTCGGCCAAGGTGCCTTGCGGCGTGAATTCGAGTTCGAGTTCGCCGGCCAGGTATTGGCGTTCGAACTCCTTGTTTTCGCCCACGTAGGACGAAATCATTTTCGTGATTTGCCGGGTAGTCAGAAGTTGGCCGAGGCCAAAGCCGTCAACACCCGCGTTGTTGGAAATCACCGTCAACCGTTTCGCGCCTGAATCGCGCAAGGCAGCGATCAGCGCTTCGGGAATACCGCAAAGACCAAAGCCTCCAACGGCGAGGGTTTGACCATCGCGAACGATATCGGCCAGCGCTTCGGCGGCGCTTTGGAAAACCTTGTTCATGGATTGGGATGTGCGCGTGAAGGTGGAGGATTAGGACGAATCGAGGTCGCAAAGATATGCGCATGCGATCGATGCAGTGTAGCCGACGCAGCGCAACATCGCAGTGTTGAAACGTGCGTTGTTTCACACCGAAAAGGCATGGGCTTTGCTCTTCGTGCCGCTACCCTTTTTTATGCTGCGCCCCCACCCCCTCTCGCCAGCAGCCGTGTCCCTTCGTATTTACCGAGTGGAACGGCGGTCCCCCCGTGCATGTCGAGAAGCGCGAACCTCGCCTTTTTTTCAATCGATTTCGGTAAGAGTTGCCAATTTTGAAATCCGCCTAGGCGCGACCCAGGCAATTCTTACCTTTGCCGCCGCACTCGCATTCGATTGCAGGAGCCTTGCTCATGGAAACCTTTGACGAAAACGTCGTCGCTCAATCCGACTCTTCCGCTTCAGGCGACGACGCGTTGGATGTACGCGCGCTGTTAAGAGCCTTGACCGCGGTGCGCGACGGCGATTTTTCGGTGCGGTTACCCGACGATTGGACGGGCGCGGCCGGCAAGGTTGCCGATCTGTTCAACGAGATCGTCGGCTCCAATCGCAATATGGCGGCCGAGCTCGAGCGCGTCGGCCAACAAGTCGGTCGCAACGGTAAGACGCGGCATCGCGTCGCGTGCGAACGGCGCGCGGGGTCGTGGGGCGCGATGGAAGCGTCGGTCAATACGCTGATCGACGACTTGCTGTGGCCAACGACCGAAGTCACGCGCGTGATCGCGGCGGTGGCCAAGGGCGATCTTTCGCAGACGGTGCGCTTCGACGTGGACGGCCGGCCGCTCGAAGGCGAGTTCCTGCGCTCGGCGGCGATCGTCAACACGATGATCGAGCAGATGGGCGTGTTCACCTCCGAAGTCACGCGCGTTGCGCGCGAGGTCGGCGCCGAGGGCAAGTTGGGCGGGCAAGCGCAAGTCAAGGGCGTGTCGGGCGTGTGGAAGGACTTGACCGACAACGTGAACTCGATGGCGAGCAACCTGACGGCCCAGGTGCGCAACATCTCCGAAGTGACGATCGCCGTGGCGAACGGCGACTTAAGCCGCAAGATCACCGTGGACGTACGCGGCGAAATTCTGCAGCTCAAGGAAGCCATCAACACGATGGTCGATCAGCTGCGTTCGTTCGCCTCCGAGGTCACGCGCGTGGCTCGCGAGGTGGGCACCGACGGCAAGCTCGGCGGCCAGGCCATCGTGCCG
>DASTRU010000231.1:0-4635 GCA_035761045.1 Burkholderiaceae bacterium
CGTTAGCGCTTTTGCCACGGTGCGTTTGGCGGGTCTTTTGAATGTGTCTATAATCGCGCGCTTTGCGGCTGTAGCTCAGTTGGATAGAGTACCTGGCTACGAACCAGGGGGTCGTGGGTTCGAATCCTGCCAGCCGCGCCAGTATTAAAACGGGTCCAATCGCAAGGTTGGGCCCGTTTTCATTTGCGCCGCGCGTTCATACGTCGTCTCGGCGGTCCGTTTCCTGCTGATTTTTCCTTGCCGTGAAGCAAATCGGCCGCTTGAGTTCTCGAGTGCTTAGAAAGCCACGCGGACGTGGCCTATGTGGAGGAACGTGCCATGCGTCAGCCATTGCGCGCGCTGTCATTCGCGACGGCGCTATTCGTATCGACGTGCGCTTCGCCATCGCTGTTCGCGCGCGACTTCAATCCCCTCGTTAAACCGTATTGGCTCGGCATCATCGAGACGCGGCAATACGACGGCGTGAACGACGATCTACTGACCGCCGGGTTAGGCAAGACCGGACTGGGCGGCGCGGCGCCAACGGTGTCGGATCCAAACGATCCCACGCAGTTGCGCCGGTTGGCGATCTGGACGAATTACCGCGCGATTCTCGACATCACGCCCACCGGTGGTTACGGCACCTTGTACGGCCCAAATGTACGAGCCGACGGCACGATTACGTTCGACGAAGGGCGCATCGCGGGCACCGAGTACGCGGCGTATGCCGACAATCGCGATGGCGGTCCTAATGTCACCTTGCTCGTGCAAGTGCCAACGAGTTTCGATCCAACGAAGCCGTGCATCGTCACGGGAACGTCTAGCGGATCGCGTGGAATTTACGGCGCGATTGGATCGTCGGGCGAATGGGGATTAAAGCGCGGTTGCGCGGTTGCCTACACTGATAAAGGCGGCGGCTTGGGCGTGCACGATTTGCACAACAACACGGTGAACTTGCGCAATGGCGTGCGCGCCGACGCTGTTACCGCGGGCGATCAATCCAATTTCACCGCGCCCATCACCAACGCCCAACGCCAGCAGTTCGACGCCGCGACGCCTTATCGCGTCGCGGTCAAGCACGCGCATTCGCAACGCAATCCCGAGAACGATTGGGGGCGCGACACCTTGCGGGCGGTGGAGATGGCGTTTTATGTGTTGAACCGCCAGTTCGCCTCGACGGACGAGGAGGGGCGGCGCATGAGGCCTCGCGCATCAATCCGCCCGGACAACACCATCGTGATTGCGTCCAGCGTGTCGAACGGCGCGGGCGCGGCGCTCGTGGCGGCCGAGCAAGATCGGTTCGGCTTGATCGACGGCGTGGCGGTGACGGAGCCGAACGTGCAGGTCGATCTTCGGCGGCCGCTCGTCGTGCGGCGTGGTGGCGTGCCCGATTACACCGGCGGCGCGCGCGCGTTGCTCGACTACTTCACCTACGCCAATTTGTATCAACCCTGCGCGGCGCTTGCCGAACGGGCGCAATTTTCCGCGCAGCCGTTTCCGCAAGCCTTGGTGCCGCTTGCGCGAAATCGATGTGAATCACTCGCCGCGAAAGGCTTGCTGGCGTCGTCCACTCTTGGCGCGCAGGCGGAAGAAGCGCTCGATAAATTGCTTGCCTACGGATGGGAGCCCGATACGATTGCCTTGCAAGTTTCGCATTGGCGGTTTGCGACGCCGGCGATCGTGATGACATACGCGAACTCATACGGCGAATTTTCCGTGCTCGACCGCTTATGCGGATTGAGCTTTGCGTTCACCGACGCGACCACGGGCATGCCCGTGGCGCCGAACGTCGCGGCGCTTTCCACCATCTTTGCCACGGGCAACGGTATTCCACCGACGGCGGGCATCAACATCGTCAATGACAACAGCGTGGGGGGGCCTCGGCTGGATTTACTTTCGGTTTCGCCATCGACTAATAAGACGGATTTCAATATCGACGGTGCGATCTGCCAGCGCAATCTCATTACCCATCACGACGAGAACGCGCGTCGCGTGCAACGCGGTATTCGCGAGGTGCGCGTGCGCGGCGATTTGAACGGCAAGCCGGCGATCATCGTCCACGGTCGGGCCGATACCTTGATTCCCGTTAACTTTTCATCGCGGCCGTATTACGCGGCGAACCTGCGGCGTGAAGGCGAACGCGGCAATGTGCGCTACATCGAGGTCACGAACGCGCAGCACTTCGACGCGTTCTTGCCGTTTCCCGATTACGCGGCGCGCTTCGTGCCCTTGCATGTGTACTTGAATCGCGCGCTGGACGCGATGTATGCGCGTTTGACGATTGGAACTTCGTTGCCGCCCTCGCAAGTCGTGCATACGACACCACGCGGCTTACTGCCGATTAGCTGGTTCAACGTACCGAATTGGAGTCAGACGCCCACGGCGAGCGAACGCATCGTCTTTGATGGCACCACGCTGTTTATCCCCGAATAACAAGGAGTGCGTGATTCGGTTAGCGATTGAACGAGCCGGCTTGCGCCGCGAATAATTCCTCGCGGCTATTGACGTTGACGAAGGCGGGGTCCGTGGCGCCAAAGTCCACGTCCACGGTATGCAGCGATGCGGTCCATCGATCGATCTTGCGACCGCCTTGATCGAGGAATGCGCGAAGCGATTCGAGTACGTCGGCGCGCATCACCATGAAGACGGGTTGCGCGCGACCATCGGCCATCGCGACCGAGAGTTGTGCGTTAGCGTCGTGCAGCGCTTGCGCGAGGCGCGGGACTAAATCCATTGGAAAGAACGGCGAGTCGCACGGCACGGTTGCGAGGTAATCGGTCGTGCATGCTTCAAGACCCGCCATGACGCCCGCGAGCGGGCCTTGGTAATCGCCCATGGCATCGGGAATGACTGGAAACCCAAACGCTTCGTATGGACCGAGATTACGGTTGGCGTTGATCAGCAATTCGCCCACCTGCGGCATCAGTCGCCACGCCGCGCGCAACGCCAAGGGCTGACCTTCGAAGTTTTCCAAACCTTTATCAACGCCGCCCATGCGCGAGCCGCGTCCGCCCGCCAGTACAAGACCCGTGATGTGTTCGCGCGCGATCATGGCCGTACGCGATGCGCGCCGCTAAAGACGAGGTGATGCTTACCCACGCAGCGGCCGATTAGCGTCACGCCGAGTTTCGTCGCCACGTCATGGCCCATCTTCGTTAGCCCCGAGCGGGAAATCAGGATGGGAATTTCCATCTGCGCGCACTTGATGACCATCTCGGACGTAAGGCGACCGGTGGTGTAAAAGATTTTGTCGTGGCCGCTTAATGATTCAAGCCACATATGGCCTGCGATCGCATCGACGGCGTTGTGCCGGCCCACGTCTTCGACGAAATGAATTAGTTCGCCGCGCGCATCGGGTCGGTTCCAAAACAAGGCGCAGCCGTGTACCGCGCCCGCGACCTTGTAAATGCTTTGCTCCATGCGAATTTCATCGACGATGCGTAGCAACGTTTCGCGCTCGATCGGTTCGCCCTCGGGAATCACGATGTTGTCGAGATCGTCCATCAAGTCGCCAAACACCGTGCCTTGTCCGCAACCGGTGGTGACGGTGCGCGTGGCGGTACGCCGGTCTATCAAGGCGTGTTCCCAAAAATCGGGATCGTGCATGGTGATGGCGACCGAGTCGGTTTCCCAATCCACTTGCACCGACGCGATGTCGTAAATCGATTGGACCAACCGCTGATTACGCAGCCAACCCAACGCCAAATGCTCGGGCGCGCAGCCAAGCGTCATCAGCGTGACGAGCTCGCGCTTGTTGAGATAAAGCGTGAGCGGATGTTCGCCGGCGATATGTGTCGGCACCACCTGGCCGTGCTCGTCGATCGCATCGACCACGAACGTCGCGGGCCGCGCGTTGCGGGTGAGCACTGGCAATTCGAGGCGACGCAAGGCGTGTTGGGTAAGGTCGTTCATTGAAATCGAGTATAGCCCCGCACTTGCGTGGTGCGACTGACGATTTGCACACATTAGGCCTAAACCACCGCGGTGCATTGTTAAATAACTAAAAGAGCCGCTTGTGATCGTCCGACACTTTCCTTATCCGCCGCAGGCGCGTGTGGATGCGCGTTTTATCCAACCCGAGCCGAATACATGGTTGACCGATTCATTAGTGCGTGAATTCGTGCCACGACGCGCCTTGGAAACCGAGATGCGAGCCGAGCGCATCCGCGCGGTCTTGCGCGATGTGCCGGCCGAGCAACGGCAGGATTACATCGATGCCATCGAGCGTTGCGCGGCTCGGCACGGGCAATCCACCGCGCAACGATTCCTAAGTTTTCTTCGGCACGCGAGACAAGACGCAAGCCTGTGGCAACACATCGAAGCCGAGGTGAATGCGTCGCGCTTTCAAACGCCTAAGGTTGTGCAATCGCCCGCGTTGCCGCCATTCGTCGCCGCGCCGGCGCTTCATGCTCGCGTGCGTGAGCTGCTTGCGATGAACGGGACGGGCCCGCTGAGGTTGCCGACGGGTTATCGCTTGGGATCGCTTCCTACATACGACCGCACGATTTCGGGCCACGGCGCGTATTGGCCTAAAGCATCGCCGTTGGTGCCAAGAACATTCGTGGTGCCTAGGCAAACGAGCGTTATCGAGCTGTGTCCGCCAGGCGCGCAGTTAAGCGAGGATTTGGCGACCTTGATCGATAACCGGCTTGTACC
>DASTRU010000232.1:0-7079 GCA_035761045.1 Burkholderiaceae bacterium
GGTCTGCCCAATTTGCAAGAGCTGCACAAATTGCTGATTGGCGAGAACGTGCCCGAAATGCTGAATTGCGATCTCAAGCTCGAACAGATTTCGCAATCAACGGTGAAGGAAGCGATGGCGTATTGCGAATCGGTGCGCGACTTCGTCTCGCGCGAGATCTTTCAACGCATCCTCGACGACACCGAGGAGCATATCGATTGGATCGAGACGCAGCTCGAACTGATCGAGCGCATTGGTTTGCAAAACTACCAACAATCGCAACTCGACGCTTAAGCCTTCTTTAGGAGTTGGGCGGGATGACAAACATCGCCTTATGGGTTCTCGCGGTCGCAGCGATCGTCATTGGCATCATCGGCACAGTGTTGCCCGCCTTGCCGGGCGTGGTACTGGTATTTGCCGGCATTGCGCTGGGCGCATGGATCGACGGCTTTACGCGCGTGTCGAGCAATATGTTGATCGTGATTGGCGTGCTCGCGTTGGCGGCTTGGGCAACTGATTACATCGCCGCCGCGATGGGCGCCAAGCGCGCGGGTGCGAGTCGTTCGGCCTTGGTCGGCGCCGCCTTGGGCACCGTCGCCGGCATATTCACGGGGTTTATCGGCTTACTTTTCATGCCACTCGTCGGCGCGGCGGTGGGCGAATACTTGGCTCAACGGGATGTGATGCGGGCGGGCCGCGTAGGCATGGCCACGTGGATCGGCATGATCATTGGAACCGCCGTGAAACTAGCGATCGTCTTCGTAATGGTGGGCTTATTTATCGTCGCGCTGCTGTTTTAAGCAGCAAAGGAGCGAGGCGGCGATCTTCCGCCGCCTCGTCGGTTGTTTACAGCGCGTCGCTTGCGTAATCGGCCAAGCGGGACCGTTCGCCGCGAGCCAGCGTGACATGGCCCGCATGCGGCCAACCCTTGAACCGATCCACCACATACGTAAGGCCGCTAGAGCCCTCGGTTAAGTAAGGCGTATCGATCTGCGCGATATTGCCCAAGCACACCACCTTCGTGCCCGGACCAGCGCGCGTGACCAAGGTCTTCATTTGCTTAGGCGTTAAGTTCTGCGCTTCGTCGATAATCAAGTACTTATTGACGAAGGTACGGCCGCGCATGAAGTTCATGCTCTTGATTTTGATTTTCGAGCGTAGCAATTCGGTAGTCGCCTGCTTGCCCCATTCGCCACCAAAATTGCTGCCGTAACCTGATTGTTGTTCGCCACCCAGCAACACTTCGAGGTTGTCGTCGAACGCGCCCATCCACGGCGCCATTTTTTCTTCCTCGGTGCCGGGCAGAAAGCCAATGTCTTCACCCACCGGCACCGTCGCGCGCGTGACGATGATTTCGCTATACCGACGCGTGTCCAGCACCTGCGATAACCCAGCCGCCAATGCAAGCAACGTCTTGCCCGTGCCGGCTTGACCGAGCAGGGTCACGAAATCGCATTCGGGGTTCATCAACAAGTTGAACGCGAAGTTTTGTTCGCGATTGCGCGCGGCAATGCCCCACACCGCATGCTTGTTATGCGTGTAATCGCGCAGCGTTTGAAGCACCGCATGCTTGCCGGTGACTTCCTTCACCTGCGCGTACAACGGCGCCTCGCCGTCCTTGCCTTCAAAGTAGACGAATTGATTAACCAAGAAGGTCGACACCAGCGGACCCGAGATGCGGTAATACGTATGGCCGCCTTGTTGCCAACTTTCAACGCCCTTGCCATGGCGTGCCCAAAAGTTGTCGGGCAACGCCATCCAACCCGAATACAGTAGGTCGGTGTCTTCTAGAACGTGGTCGTTGAAATAATCTTCCGCGGGCAAGCCTAATGCGCGCGCCTTGATGCGCATATTGATGTCCTTCGACACCAAGGCCACGACCCGATCGGGCCGCACTTCCTGCAAGGCCCGCACGACGCCGAGAATTTGATTGTCCGCCTTGCCCGTGGGCAACGCCGACGGCAACAAATTCGGCATCACTTGCGTTTGAAAATACAACCGGCCCGTCGCGTCTTGATTGCCAAGACTCGACAGCACCAAACCATCCTCGATCGCATGGTCGCGTCCGGCGGTCTCGATCAACGCATCCAAGGTTCGCGACACTTGCCGCGCGTTGCGCGACACCTCGCTCATGCCTTTTTTGTGGTTGTCGAGCTCCTCGAGCGTCATGATCGGCAAATACACGTCGTGTTCTTCAAACCGGAAGAGCGACGTGGGGTCGTGCAACAACACATTGGTGTCGAGCACGAAGAGTTTGCGCACTTCGGTATCGGCCACCAGTCCGCGCGCGCCGCGTGCTTGACCGCGCGTGGCCTTGCGTTGCGTTGGCTCGGCGGTGGTGGGCGCGGCGCTCGTGGCGGCATCGCGTTCAAGCGTGGGAGGCGGCGAGAGTGCTTGTGCTTCGTCGCGCGTGGGCGTTACGACTTCCAACCGGGGTTTTCGCGTGGTCGATGCGTCGGCGGCATCGGCGGGCGAGTCAAACGACGCGAGCAAGGTCGCGGGCTTAGTCGGCGCTTTGGGCAAAGGCATGCGGCGATGGCTCCTGACGGTGGGATGAATCGGATGAATGAACAACAAAAAAGGCCGCTTGCGGCATGCCAGCCCACAAGCGGCCCAGATGAGACGGACCAGTAGCAAATCGCGGTATCGCCAACGGCGCGGAGATGGCGCGTCGTTTTAACGGGCGAACGAGCAACGAATCGACGATGGACGGCTCCTCGAATTCAGCGCCTTGCGTGCCACACCAACGTCACACAAAGGCGCTATCAGCGTTAGACGACGTTCTAGCCGAGCGAACGCACGATGGCAAGGACCTGGTCCGCATGACCCGGCACCTTCACGCCGCGCAGTTCCTCGCGCACAACACCCGTGCGATCGATCACGAAAGTAGAACGCTCGATGCCCCGCACTTGCTTGCCGTACATGTTCTTCATCTTGATGACGTCGAACATCGTGCATACGGTTTCGTCGGTGTCGGCGATGAGATGAAACGGAAACTCCATCTTGGCGCGGAAATTGTCGTGGGATTTCAAGCTATCGCGGCTGACGCCAACGATCTCCGCGCCCGCCGCTTGGAATTGCGCGTGCAAGTCGCGAAATTGTTGGCCTTGCGTCGTGCAGCCCGGCGTCGCGTCCTTTGGGTAGAAGTACAGCACCAGATGGCGCCCGCGAAAGTCCGACAAGTTAAACGGTGTGCCGCCCGTCATGGGTGCGGTGAAGTCGGGCACGGTTTTGCCAACCAAGCTAGCGTTGTCGCTCATAAATAAAAATTAGGAGTGGGAAGAAGGATCGAGAATTAGCGCCGCGGCCACCTTGCGGCCCTCGGCAACGAGAATGTTGTAAGTACGGCAAGCCGCCTGTGTATCCATGGCTTCCACGCCAATGCGTTTAGCGGCCAACGCCGCCGCCACGCGCCCATGCGGAAAGCGCTGTCGAGCGCCGGTGCCGAGAACGAGAATCTCGGGCGCATAGGCAAGCACGGCGGAAAAATCGGCGATCTCAAGGGAACGCTCGACCTCGACCGGCCATGGCACCACGTCGCCTTCGGGAAACACGATGAGCGATTGCGTGTGGCGGACCTTGGTGATTTCGATGAATCCGTCACCGTAGGCGGTCACGGTATTGAGTGGGCCGGCGGAGGCAAGATGCAGCTTCATGCAAACGTGGGAGGCGCAAATCGCGGGGAAGGGCGGTCGATTATGTCACGCGGTCAACGAGGTTCACGATCGTCGTTTAGGGATACACCGCGTCCGCCAGGCATGACGCGAGACGATTCGGCTATAGTCGTCACCTTCCTTAACGTCACACGCTATTAGCGACGCTGGAGCACACCGTGTCGATCGAGTTCTCGCGTATCAAGCGCCTGCCCCCTTACGTTTTCAACATCACGGCCGAGCTCAAGATGGCGGCCCGCCGGCGCGGCGAGGACATCATCGACATGAGCATGGGCAACCCAGACGGCGCGACGCCGCAGCACATCGTCGACAAACTCGTGGAAGCAAGTAAGCGGCCCGACACGCATGGCTACTCCGTCAGCAAGGGCATTCCGCGCCTGCGCCGCGCGATCGCGACTTGGTACAAGACGCGGTTCGCCGTCGAGCTCGACCCGGACAGCGAAGCCATCGTCACCATCGGCTCCAAAGAGGGCCTTGCGCACTTGATGCTCGCCACCGTCGATCGCGGCGACACCGTGCTCGTACCGAACCCGAGTTATCCGATTCATATCTATGGCGCGATCATCGCGGGCGCCGACGTGCGTTCGGTCCGCATGACGCCCGGCGTGGATTTCTTTCAAGAACTCGAACGCGCGATTCGCGAAACGTTGCCCAAGCCCAAGATGATGATCATGGGCTTTCCGAGCAACCCCACCGCCAAATGCGTGGACCTTGAATTTTTCGAGCGCGTGGTGGCGTTGGCCAAGCAGTACGACATTCTCGTCGTGCACGACTTGGCGTATGCCGACATCACGTTCGATGGTTTCGTCGCGCCGTCGATCATGCAAGTGCCCGGCGCGCGCGATGTCGCGGTCGAGTTCTTCACGATGAGCAAGAGCTACAACATGGCCGGCTGGCGCGTGGGCTTCATGGTCGGCAACAAGGACATGGTCAGCGCGCTCGCGCGCATGAAGAGCTATCACGATTACGGCACCTTCACGCCCATTCAAGTCGCGTCGATCGCCGCGCTCGAAGGTCCGCAAGACTGCGTGCGCGACATCACCGAGCAATACCGCCGCCGTCGCGACGTGCTCGTCAAAGGCTTGCACGAAGCGGGCTGGAACGTGGAAATGCCCAAGGCGTCGATGTACATCTGGGCGCAAATTCCGGAGCCGTATCGCGCGATGGGTTCGCTTGAATTCGCCAAGCGTGTGTTGGCCGAAGCGAAAGTGGCGGTGTCGCCCGGTATCGGTTTTGGCGAGTACGGCGACGACCATGTTCGCTTCGCGTTGATCGAAAACGAGCAACGCACGCGACAAGCCGTGCGCGGCATTAAAGACATGTTCCGCAAGGACGGCCTCATGCCCCGATCGGCCGCATGAGCGGCGTCGCGACTACCGCGCATTCACGCGTGAACTTCGCATTTCGAGGAGCGGCCGCTGGCCGCTTCGTTTGTATTTGGCAACCATCATCAAAATGAAACCGATACGCATTGGCCTACTCGGCCTGGGTACCGTCGGGGGCGGTACCTTCAAAGTCTTGCAACGCAATCAAGAGGAAATTACTCGACGCGCGGGGCGGGGCATTGAAATTAAAACGATCGCGGTTCGCAATTTGGCGAGGGCGCGTCAATTGGTCGGCAATACCGCGACCGTGACGACCGATCCGCTGCAAGTGGTGAACGATCCGGACATCGAGATCGTCGTCGAACTCATCGGCGGATACGAGCTGACCAAAGACTTAGTACTGCGCGCGATCGCCAATGGCAAGCACGTGGTCACCGCGAACAAAGCCTTGCTCGCGGTTCATGGCAACGAGATTTTCGCGGCCGCGCATGCCAAGGGCGTGATGGTGGCGTTCGAAGCGGCGGTGGCGGGCGGTATTCCCGTCATCAAGGCGCTGCGCGAAGGCTTGACGGCGAACCGCATTCAATGGATCGCCGGCATCATCAACGGCACGACGAATTTCATTTTGTCGGAGATGCGCTCCAAGGGCCTTGCGTTCGACACCGTGCTCGCGCAAGCGCAACAGCTTGGGTATGCGGAGGCCGATCCGACGTTCGACATCGAAGGCGTGGACGCCGCGCATAAGCTCACCATCATGAGCGCGATCGCGTTTGGCATTCCGGTGCAGTTTGACCGCGCGCATGTCGAAGGCATTACCAAGCTCACGCCACAAGACATTCGGTATGCCGAGGAACTGGGTTATCGCATCAAGCTGCTGGGCATTACACGCCGCACGCCGCATGGCATCGAGTTACGCGTGCATCCCACCCTCGTGCCCGCCAAGCGTTTGATCGCCAATGTCGAAGGCGCGATGAACGCGGTGCTCGTTAAAGGCGATGCGGTGGGCGTGACCTTGTATTACGGCCCTGGCGCGGGCAGCGAACCCACCGCGTCGGCCGTCATCGCCGACTTAGTCGATGTCACGCGCCTCGCCACCGCCGACCCGGAAAACCGCGTGCCGCATCTAGCGTTTCAAGCCGACTCGTTGGCCGATACGCCGATTCTCCCGCTTGGCGAAGTCGAGACGAGTTATTACTTGCGCATGCGCGTGGCCGATCAACCCGGCGTGCTTGCCGACATCACGCGCATCATGGCCGACGCGTCCATCTCGATCGACGCCATGCTGCAAAAAGAGCCCGAGGAGGGCGAGCGTCAGGCCGACATCATCATCCTCACGCATCAAACGCTTGAGAAGAACGTGGACCGCGCGTTGGCTCGCATCGAAGCCTTACCCACGGTGGTGGGCCGCGTGACGCGGATTCGGCAAGAAGATTTGAATTAACTCGACATGCGCTACGTATCCACTCGCGGCGCCGCGCACGACGCGCCGCGCCGCTTCCTAGACATCTTGCTTGCAGGCTTAGCCGATGACGGCGGCTTGTATTTGCCGTTGGAATATCCGCGCTTATCGCGGCAAGAACTTGATCGTTGGCGCGGCTTGTCGTATGCCGACCTCGCGTTTGAAGTGCTGTCGCGTTTCGCCGACGACATCGCGCCCGACACCTTGCGCGCGCTGTGCCGCGCGACCTATACCGCCGAGCGTTATCGCCACGCACGCGAAGGCGAAGACGCGCGCGACGTCACGCCATTACGCGCGCTAGGCGACGAGGGCGGCGCAACGCTTGCGTTACTCGGCCTGTCCAACGGCCCAACGCTCGCTTTCAAAGACATGGCGATGCAATTGCTCGGCGCGTTGTTCGAGCATGCGTTGTCGCTCACGAATAGCGAGCTCAACATCCTCGGCGCCACCTCGGGCGACACGGGCAGCGCGGCCGAATATGCGATGCGTGGCCGACGTGGCATTAGCGTTTTCATGCTCTCGCCGCACGGCCGCATGAGCGCGTTTCAACGCGCGCAAATGTTTAGCTTGCAAGACCGCAACATTCACAACCTGGCGGTCGAAGGCGTGTTCGACGATTGCCAAGACATCGTCAAGGCCGTG
>DASTRU010000233.1:0-18000 GCA_035761045.1 Burkholderiaceae bacterium
GCCTCACCCCGCGCTCGCGCGCGACGCTCAAGGCGCGTTGCTTTATCACGCGTTGACGCCTAAGGACTTGGCCGACAAGCATTCGGTTATTGATTTTTCGTTGACCACGGCGGCCGTGACCACGCGTGAGCTCACCGCCGACGATTATGTTTACCAAATCAAACGCATCGCCAGTCCTTATCTTGCGACGCCCTCGCCGATTTATGGATTGATGAGTCAGTACATCAAGGGGCTAAAGGAATTAAACGTCCGCTTGACCGCCGAGCGGGATGCAGCCCTCGCGCAACGATCGCCCGGTGATCGTTCATTACCGTGGCGCGATTTGCGCGAGGTGCCGTTCGAAGGAGCGCGAGCGATCGATCCCCACACGCTTGAAATTCGCGTGATCGGTAAGTACCCGCAGTTTCGCTACTGGTTGGCCATGCCGTTTTTCGCGCCGATTCCGTGGGAGGCCGACAGGTTTTACGCCCAGCCCGGCATGGCCGATCGCGCGTTGACGCTTAATACGTGGCCGATCGGCACCGGACCGTTCATGCTCGTCGAGCAACGGCCCAATCGTTATGTGATGGAGAAGAATCCGAACTTTCGGTTCGAGCCGTATCCATGCGAAGGCATGCCAGGCGATCGCGAGCAAGGGTTGCTGAACGATTGCGGAAAACCATTGCCACGCGTGGATCGCGTGGTCTCCACGCTTGAAAAAGAACGCGAGCCGTTGGAAACCAAGTTCATGCAGGGGTATTACGACATTCCGGAAGTCGAGCGATTGGATACGGGATTTGCCTTCTTGCGCGAGCTGATGGACAACACCGGTCGCGCGCCATTACTTAGAGAACGTGGGGTGCACCTCGCCACCTCGCCCGACCCTAATAGCTGGTACATGGGCTTTAACTGGTTGGACCCCGTGGTTGGTAAAGGCGCGACGCCCGAGGACGAGGTTCGCAATCGCAAGCTTCGTCAGGCCATTTCGATCGCGACCGATTGGGAGGAATACGCGAGTATTTTTTTCGATACCTACGGCCCCGCGTTGACCGCGATGGGCCCCGTGCCGCCCGCGTTATTTGGTTATACCGAGGGCCGCGCGGGACTTAATCCGATTACCCATGCATGGCGCGATGGTCGCGCGCAACGACGCTCGATCGAGGAAGCTAAAAAACTGCTTGCGGAGGCCGGCTATGTCAACGGGCGCGACGTGAAGACGGGCCGCCCGCTCGTGCTCTACTACGACAGCAATGGCACCGGACCGGCTTATCAATCGCGATTGGATTGGCAAGTCAAGCAATTGCGCAAACTCGATATTCAATTGGAAATTCGCGCGGCCGATTACAACCGTTTTCAAGACCGCATGCGCAAAGGCCACGCGCAAATTTTCTTTTGGGGTTGGAATGCCGATTATCCCGACCCCGAAAACTTCTTGTTCTTGCTCTACGGTCCGCAAGGCAAAGTCAAGCACGATGGCGAGAACGCCGCCAACTACGAGAACGCCGAATACGATCGGTTATACGTGCGCATGCGCGACTTACCCGACGGTCCGCGACGACAAGCGGTCATCGATCGTATGGTGGACATCGCACGCAACGACGCGGTATGGATGTTCGGCTTATTTCCCGGCAACACGCAGATCACTCAACCGTGGGTACGCAACGCCAAGCCGACGATCATCATTCGCAATCATGTGTCGTATCTTGGCGTGGACCCAGGCGCGCGAGTCGCGGCCATCGAACAATGGAATCGCGCGCGCTGGTGGCCGCTTCTGCTCGTGATGATCGCCTTTGCGTTCATCGCGATTCCCGCGTGGCGCGTATTGAAGCGCCGCGATCTTGCAACGGCTCGCGAACTCGCGCGTACTTCTTCAAGGGCGTGATGTGCTGACTTACCTTATTCGGCGCGTGTTGTACGCGCTTCTCGTATTGTTTGGCGTCAACCTCGCGGTGTTCATCTTGTTCTTCGCGGTCAACACGCCCGACGACATGGCGCGCATGCAACTCGGCGGCAAGCGAGTGACACAAGAAGCGGTTGATCGATGGAAAGCCGAGCGTGGGTACGATCGTCCGTTATTTTTCAACCCGGCGTCCAAGGGACTTCATCGAATCGTCGACACGGTGTTTTTCGATAACACCGCACGTGTCGTGCGGTTTGATTTCGGCAAAACCGCCGAGGGTCGCGACATCGCGCATGAAATTCACGAACGCGCCAAACCCTCGTTTGCGATCGCCATTCCGGTCTTCATCGTCACCGTCGGAATCTCGATCGTCTTTGCCTTGGGGCTTGCGATGTTTCGCGGGCATTGGCTCGACCGCGCGGGCGTGATTTCGCTCGTGGCCTTGATGTCGATCTCATCGCTTTTCTTCATCATCATGGGTCAGTACGTGTTTAGTCGCGTGCTCGCGCTAACACCAATATCGGGCTACGCGCCGCCGCCCGATATGTTTAAGTACATCGTGTTGCCGGTCATTGTGATGGTGTTGGCGCGGCTCGGACCCGATGCGCGGCTGTATCGCACGATCTATTTAGAAGAACTGGGTAAGGACTACGTGCGCACCGCCCGCGCAAAAGGTTTAGGAGAATTCGCGGTGCTGTTTAGGCACGTGTTGCGCAATTCCTTGATCCCCATCATCACCGCGTCGGGTTTATTGCTGCCGACATTATTCGTTGGCGCCATCGTGACCGAAACGTTCTTCGCATTGCCGGGTCTCGGCATGTTCACCATCGAAGGCATCACTCAGCAAGATTTCGGCATCGTTCGCGCCATGGTGTTCTTTGGTTCGGTACTGTACGTGGCCGCTTATTTATTAACCGATATCGCGTACGCGTGGGCCGACCCGCGCGTGCGGTTAAGTTAGGAACGCCTTGCGATGAAGCTGGTGCTGTTGTGGACCGACGCGGCGGTATTGCTGTTAGTCGTTGCGTTGGCGTGGTATGCGCGCAAGATCGTACGGACTCCTCATTTAAGCGCGACGTGGCGGCGCGCGTTAATGCGGCCGTCGTGCATGGCGGCCGCCATCGTGTTGGCCGTCGTGGCCGTGATCGGCCTTCTTGACTCCATTCATTACCGAACGCTGTTGCCCGCCACGCAAAAAGGCGCGCCGCCAGCCTATTCCGCTGAAACACGTTCGGTGCTCGATGCCTTGCTCGACGCGCAAGCACGGGCCAGAGAAAAAACATATTCCGCGCCGCTTGCGTACTTAGGGTTTCAAAAAGAATCGATAGAGATCAACGGCGAACGCGTGCGCGAGTACCCCAGGCTTGCACATGGCGGCGCGCATTTGACCGACCCCGAACGGCAATGGATGCGCGACGTCGCGCAACGCATTCTCGGCGGCGCGGTGGCGGGTTGCATCGTGGCTTCGCTTATCGCCATGCTGGTCACCGCGGCGATCGCGAGCACGCGACGCATCGCCTTGAATCACGCATGGCAATCCGTCGTAAAGGGCGCAACGGCAATGCCCGTGCGCACGGCCCTTATCACCATCACGGTGTTATGCATCATCGCCGGACCAATCGCGGCACTCGCGCCTTACTACCATGTCTTCGGCACCGATCGCGTGGGAAATGATTTGCTGTATGTCGTGCTGAAAAGCATTCGTACCGCGCTGGTGATTGGAACAATGACCACGCTCGTCACGCTGCCGCTCGCGGTGGGCTTAGGAATTCTTTCTGGCTATGTGCGTGGCTGGTTGGATGAAGCGGTGCAGTATGTGTACACCGTCATCAACTCGATTCCTTATGTATTGCTCATCGCGGCAGCAGTACTAATTCTGCAAACCTTTATCGATAACCATGCCGAGTTGTTTCAGACGTCCGCCGAGCGCACCGACGCGCGCTTGTTTTTTCTCTGCGTGATTTTGGGTTTACTGAGTTGGACCGAACTTTGTCGGCTGATTCGCGGCGAGACGATGAAGCTACGGGAGTTGGATTACGTGCAAGCCGCCCAAGCATTCGGTGTTAATACCTGGCGTATTTTGACGGTGCATTTATTGCCGAACGTCATGCACTTGGTATTGATCTACGTGGTCATTAGTTTTTCCTCGCTCGTATTGGCCGAGGCTGTGTTGTCTTACGTGGGAGTCGGTGTCGATCCGGCGATGCAAAGCTTTGGCACGCTTATCAACACCGCGCGGTTTGAACTCGCGCGCCAACCCTCCATCTGGTGGACGCTCGCAACCGCCTTCACCTTTATGTTCACCATCGTGCTCGCGGCGAACATCTTCGCCGACGCGGTACGCGACGCATTCGATCCAAAGGCCTACCGGTCATGAACGACGTCCTCTTGATTCTCAAGGCATTGCGCACCGAAATTCGCGCGGAGCATGGCGTCGTGGTTCCGGTGGACGGTGTCGATCTTCACGTTCGCCAAGGCGAAACCGTTGCGATCGTTGGCGAGTCGGGCAGCGGAAAGTCCGTCACCGCCTTATCGATCGCGCGCTTGCTGCCCGATAACGCGCGCATCGCGGCCGGGTCGGTCGTGCTCGATCGTACCGACCTCGCCGATCTTCCCGAACGTGTCATGCGCAGCGTGCGCGGCGGCCGCGTATCGATGATTTTTCAAGAGCCGGCCACGAGCTTGAACCCCGTCATGCCAATCGGTCAGCAGATCGTCGAAGCCATCGAAGCGCATACCGATTTACGCGGCCAAAGCGCGCAAGCAAAGGCGATCGATTGGCTCAAACGGGTCGGTATCGCGGAGCCCGAGCGACGCATGGCAAGTTATCCGTTCGAGCTCTCGGGCGGGCAAAAGCAACGCGTGATGATCGCGATCGCACTAGCGGCGGAACCCGAGGTGTTGATCGCCGATGAGCCCACCACCGCGCTCGACGTCACGGTGCAAAAGCAAATCCTGGAACTCCTAAAGGATTTGCAGCGCGAGCGCGGCATGGCGATGGTGTTGATCACGCACGACCTTGGCGTGGTCGCGCAATTCGCCGATCACATTGCGTTGATGTACGCGGGGCAAATCGTTGAAGTGGCGAGCGCTAAGGCATTTTTCGCTCGGCCCTTGCACCCCTACGCGCGGCAATTACTAAACGCGTTGCCCGATATTCGACAGCGTGGTCAATCGTTGTCCGCGATCGTTGGTAGTGTGCCGGCTTTGGATCAACCGTTTGATGAATGCCGGTTCGCATCGCGTTGCCATTCCGTCGCGCCGCGTTGTCGCGCGGAGCCACCGCCCGCGTATGCGGTGGACGATCAACGCCGGGTGCGTTGCTTTGGCTACGCGCCCGAGAATCCCGTCGCGCTCAAACCCCTCACGCCTGCGGTGGATGTTCAAACGCGCGTCGCGGCACTACCTAAAAGCATGGACGTGACTCATACCCGCCCACCCGCGCTGTCCGTTGAAAACCTGCGCGTCAGTTTTCCAATCCGCGCGGGACTGTTGCGCCGTACGGTTGGATACGTTACGCCGGTCGATGGCGTGTGGTTCTCGATCGCTCCCGGACAAACGCTCGCCTTGGTGGGCGAGTCTGGCTGTGGCAAGACAACGGTCGCGAAAGCCGTGTTGCAACTCTTGCGTGGTCGCGCGCGTATCGAAGGCCGTACGATGTTGCACGGCCGAGATTTAATTCGCGCGCGCAGCGACGAACTACGAGAGGCGCGCAGGCGCATCCAAGTGGTGTTTCAAGACCCCCTCGCGTCCTTGAACCCGCGCATGCGCGTGGGCGACATTCTTGCGGAGGGCTTGCAAAGCCTAAGGCCCGATATTAGTCGTGCCGATCGTCTGCCTCGCCTTCGCCGATTGCTCGACCAAGTGGGGCTGGCTGCCACGGCGCTCGATAAATACCCGCACGAATTTTCAGGTGGCCAACGGCAGCGCATCGCCATCGCGCGCGCGCTCGCGGTGGAACCCGAAGTCATTGTGTGCGATGAGCCCACGTCGGCCTTGGATGTATCGGTGCAAGCGCAAGTATTGAACTTGCTTCGTCAACTACAACAGCAGCTCGGCGTGAGTTATTTATTCATCACGCATAACTTAGGCGTTGTTGGTTACCTTGCCGATCGTATCGCCGTCATGCGTTCTGGCCGCATCGTGGAACAAGGCATTGCCGCCGGCGTATTGGAGCGGCCCGAGCACGAATACACCCGTACCCTGCTCGACGCCGTGCCGCCGTTTCCGGTTGAAATTACTTAGTCGGCGCTTGAGATGGCGTTACTGAAACCGATAGCCGACGTTGACGTAAAAGAAGCGTCCACGGTTGGTATATAACTCGGCGAATCCAAGTTGCGAGTATTGATTGTCGAGCGCGTTGGTGAGGCTAAACGGCGGCTCTTTATCGAACATATTCAAAACACCGCCTTCAATGCGCCAGTTGCGCATGCCGGCGTAACGCACGCTTAAATCCACCTCGGTGAACGAACCCACCTTACGCGTGCCCGTGGCGACTGGATGCGGTTGATCGGTATCCCAAAATCCGCCAGTGGTGCGCGCTTGTGTTTGGCCGCTCCAAGCTCCACGTTCATACGTGACGCGAAATACGTTTCGGTACATTGGCTGCGCGTAGGTATTGGCGAACTCCGTCCAATTCTGCCCTGCCTCGCGCGTGCGATTGGAGTCGGTATAGGTAATGGCATTACGTAACGTGAAGATACCCAACGAACTCGGCTGCCGATATTGCACGTCGAAGTCCACGCCGCGCACCGCACGCTCGGCGACGTTCTGCAAATTAGTGAAGATGAGATAGCGGCCGTCGTTAGGATCGCGTCCAACAAAACCGTTTTCAATCGCCGCTGGAATCGTTAGCGTCGAAATATCGTCCTTCTTATAAATCCACCAAAAATCCAAGGCACCGCTTAGTCGCGCGAACGGTTGAAAGACCAGGCCTAAGTTGTAGGTCTTCGCTTTCTCGGGCTTGAGATTGGGATTGGCTCCAGTAATTTGAAACGCCGCCACGTTGCATGGCGAGGATGGCGCGATGCCTAGTTGGTCGCACTGTTCGCGTTCGGTAATCGTCGCCGCGCCCTGTTCCCGAGCGCCAAATCGTTGCTTCAACGCGGGCGAGCGAAAGCTTTCGGCGTACGACGCGCGAACCGAAAGCTCGGGCACCACGTTCCATTTCGCCGCGACCTTTGGGCTCGTCGCGTCGTAGTCGCTATAGCGATCGTGACGCAAGGCCAATTGCGCCTCCACATTCCTAAGGACTGGCACATTGAGTTCGCCAAACGCCGACCACACTTCTTCGGCCGCGCTCACGGCGGCTTGTTGAATGCTGCCGACCACTAAGTCTTGTTGTGAAAGCGGATCGGGCGTATCGCGCAACGTCTGCTTGCGGTATTGAATACCGGTCGCGAATCCCATCGGCCCGGCGGGTAAGTTAAACGCTTCGCCACGCAACAAGGTATTCACATATTCCACGTCCGACTTACCTTTTCGGGTTGGACGAATCTTTAGGCTTTCGACGAATGCGGGGTCGTTGGTGTTGACGGTCGGATCGATCGAACCGTTCAAGGTGGCGGGCCGCCACAACCGCTCGTCGTAATAGTTGCGATCGTTGTTCGTCACGCGGCTTTCGGCATGGCCCAGCTCGAGCTTCCATTCGTAGGCGGCCACGTTACCTTCCGCGGCCAAGGCGGTACTGAATAACCGCGAATCACGCTCGGTCTCGCGTGGACCACCTTGCATGAAACGTCCGGCGATGAACCCGGTGCCCGACGGCACCGCGAAAAAGTCGGGTACCGGGTGACTTTCAAAGGTGTTCTCGGCCTGCGAGAAAAACAACTCGCCGCTCATCTTGACGCCGCCTGCAAGCAACGACCCGAACGCCATCGTGCTTAAGTGGTCCGCGCCGTTGTAGGCGGTTAAAACGCTCGCGTTGAAATCAAAGCGGCAAAACTCGTTGTATCGCTCCGGCGGGCACGGCTGAACGGACGCGCCCGTCAGCTCAAAAGTGCTGGTATCCACGTAATTGCCTTCGGGCGCGAAGGGGCTGCGCGCATCCAGCCCACCGGGAAAGCGTCGGTAGTCGGCTGACTTCGACAAATTACGGTCCTTGCGATAGATCGGGTCTCGCTTGAAGTAATCGACGGTCACCATCAAGTTGTAGCGGTCTTGGTCAAGATCGCCGAAACCAAACACCGCGCCGGTGCGTTTTTCCTCGCCATCGCCACGGCTAGAGATTCCGTAATTCGCGTAGACGTCGCCGCCACGAAAATCGCGCCGGGTAATGATGTTGATGACGCCCGCCACCGCGTCCGCGCCATAAATCGCCGAGCCACCGTCCTTTAAGATTTCGACGCGTTCAATCGCGGCTAAGGGAATCATGTTCACGTCCACCGAGGCGCCGGCACCGGTAGAGTCGTACAAGGCATTGGTCGGCAAGCGTCTGCCGTTTAGCAACACCAACAAATTGGTGTCGTCCAAGCCGCGCATGCGAAAACTCGCGGTGCCCGAACCAATCGGGCTGTTGGACACCAACTCGCCTTGGTCAAGGATGTCCAGCGACGGAATGGACCGCATGAGTTCGTTAAGCGTGGTCGCGCCAGTGCGTTGAATCTCTTGGCGCGTGATGATCTCAAGCGGTGCCGGCCCTTCGGCCTCGGACCGTTTGATGGCCGAGCCAGTCACTTCCACGCGTTCAAGTGTTTGCGGCGTTTGTTGCGCGATGACGGCGGGACTCAAGGCAAGCGTGCCAAACGCAAGTCCGAGCCCAAACACTAAGGGTGTTTTTCCGTGCATCGCCGTTCCTCCCGAGATCCTTCATACGCGCGGCGATGCCACGTCGTTTTATTGTTTATTTGTAGATATTGCTTTGTTGTGGCCGGTCGTAGGTATTCCCGGCAACGGAAAAATTATCGCCGTTGAACGACGTGCGGCGTTTTCACAACGTCAACCGCTATCGCGCGAACCGTTCATGTCCAACCAAACCGAGCTTGTTCACGCCCAAGCGTTGCGCGGTGGCCAGCACCATCGCCACGGTTTTGTAATGCGCGAGCTTGTCGGGTTGCAGATGCACTTCCGGCGGCGTGCCTTGCCGGGCGATTTGCGTAAACCGTTCCTCAAGCGCGTCGCGGTTTGGCACGAGCATGCCGTTCCAACGGATGGCGTTATTCGCATCCACGTCGATCGTCACGACGTCTGGCTCTTGCACGGGCGGCGGCGCGTTCGATGGCATGTTGATATCCACCGAATGCAGTTGAATCGGAATCGTGATGATCAGCATGATGATGAGCACGAGCATCACGTCGATCAACGGCGTGGTGTTGATGTCGATCATCATGTCGTCGTCTTGAGAGGATGAGGTCGGCGTCATACCCATCGCATCGGCCCTTCGTTTTATAACGCTCGCGGCGGCGGCTCGGTCACGAAATTAACTTTTGAAATGCCCGCGCGCTGGCAGGCAAGCACCACGCGGCCGATGAATTCATAGCGCGCGTATTCGTCGCCACGTATATGAACTTCGGGTTGCACCGCGAGCGCGGCAATTTTTTGCAAGCGGTCTAGCAAGGCGTCGTCGTTCGCCAAGCGAGTCGCGTTCCAAAAAATTTCACCGTTGCGGCCAATCGAGATCTCGATATTTTCCGGTCGCGTTTGGCGCGGCTGGTTGGTTTCCTTGGGCAACGACACCGGCACGGTGTGCGTGACCACCGGGATCGTGATGAGGAAGATGATCAACAGCACCAACATCACATCGACGAGCGGCGTGGTGTTGATGGTCGATACGACTTCGTCCTCGTTGGCTGAACCGTTGCCGATGTTGATCGCCATGCCAAAGCTCCCAATCGCTAGCGCGTGGGTGACGCGTGGGCAACGGCGGAACGACTAAGCAATACCGCATGCAAATCGGCCGCGAACGAACGCACCGATTCCATCGCGATCTTGTTACGACGAACAAGCCAGTTGTAGCCAAGTACGGCGGGCACCGCGACGGCAAGGCCAATCGCCGTCATGATCAATGCCTCGCCCACGGGGCCGGCCACTTTGTCGATGGACGCTTGTCCGGCCACGCCGATTTCGGTCAACGCATGGTAGATGCCCCACACGGTGCCAAAGAGTCCGATGAAGGGCGCGGTAGAGCCCACCGTAGCAAGAAAGGCCAAGCCGTCTTGCGTGCGGCTTTGCACGTGATCCACCGCGCGTTGAATCGACATGCCGATCCACGTGTTGAGATCGATGTGCTGCGTCAACGTACCTTCGTGATGTTCATTAGCGGTCACGCCGCGCTCGGCGATGAAGTGAAACGCGCTTCCCTCTTTAAGCGCCCTCACCCCTTGTTGTAGCGAAGCCGCCTTGAAAAAAGAGTCGTGGGCAAGACGCGCTTGCGAGGACAGCTTGAAGCTTTCATAAAGCTTCGTGACCATCAAATACCAACTGCCCATGGACATGAGCACCAAGATGATGAGGGTGCCCTTGGCGACAAAATCGCCTTGCATCCATAACGCTTCGAGTCCATAAGGATTCGCCACGGCGGTCTTGACGGCCGCGCTTGCGGCCGAGCTCATGCCAAGTGCGATGACGGCCGAAAGAATCGCGAGCAAACGGTGAACCATAAAAAACGCTCCCACGAAAGTCGTGCTTATTCGATTTTGAAATCAAATTCTTGAAGGGCGATGACATCCTGGCTGGATGAATCGCATTGGTATTGCAGCATGGCGGTACGAACGGCGGCGTCGAACACGCCGCGAGGCGTGGATTTCACGATCTCCACATTCGTTACCCGGCCGCCGCGAATCGTCGCACGCGCCGTTACCGATCCGCTGACGCCTTCTTGCAAGGCGCGACGCGGTATGACGGGCTTGACCTGCACGCTGCATACGGTGCCGATCACGACGGGCTGCGCGGGTGCGACGGGCTCCGCTTTTGGCGTTGGCGGCGCGGATGGTTCCGTCTTCGGGGTGTCTTGCGGCACGGGCGGCGCGGGGTTGGCCGGCGGTGCGATGGCCAGAGGAGTCGGCATGGGCACGCGCGTTTCAGGTGGCGCGATAACGGGCTTGGGCGGCGGTGCCTTGGGCTTAGGCGGTGGCGGCTTCACCTCGGCGGGCGGCGATGGCGTTGGCGTTGACGACGCCACCGCCTGCTTGGGCGGCGCGGCGATGATGCGCACCTCCACCGGCTCGCGCACGATCTCGACGACCTTGCGCCCCAAGCCACTCATCAACGCGTAAACGATGAATACGTGCAACGCGACCACGAAGGCCACACCCAACGCTTGCTTGAATGGGTTTCGCTGGCGCCGCGCGAAATCCATGATGCACATCTCCTAAGTAACGGCGTCGCCGATGTTTGGCGAGGCCGCTACTTTAAGTGATGTGCACTTAGTGCATTACCCGCTCGAACGAAAAGCCTTGTTCCGATACGTCCACGGGAATCGTGTCGTTAGGCCCAAAGCGGCCTTCCAGCACGAGCTTGGCCACCGGATTCTCGATCTGTTGCTGAATCGCGCGCTTCAACGGCCGAGCACCAAACACCGGGTCGTAGCCCGCGGACGCAATCTTCGTCACCGCCTTGGGCGACACATCGAGCCGCATATCCATCTTGGCCAAGCGTTGCGCCAAGCGTTCCAACTGAATACGCGCGATGTTTTCGATATGCGCACGATCCAAACCATGAAACACCACGATCTCGTCGACGCGGTTTAAAAACTCCGGCCTAAACGATTGCTTGACCTCGTTCCACACCAAGGCCTTGATCCGCTCATAGCCTTCGGGCGAGGTGTCGCCGCCTTCTTGCAAGATGAGTTGCGAGCCGATATTCGACGTCATCACGATGACGGTGTTTTTAAAGTCCACCGTGCGGCCTTGTCCATCGGTCAGGCGGCCGTCGTCCAGCACTTGCAAGAGCACGTTGAACACATCCGGATGCGCCTTTTCGACCTCGTCGAGCAAGATCACGCTGTACGGCTTGCGACGCACCGCTTCGGTTAGCGTGCCGCCTTCCTCGTAGCCCACGTAGCCTGGCGGCGCGCCGATCAGGCGCGACACGCTGTGCTTTTCCATGAACTCGCTCATGTCGATGCGCAACAGCGCGTCTTCGGTGTCGAACAAAAACGCGGCCAGCGCCTTGCACAACTCGGTCTTGCCCACGCCCGTGGGGCCCAAGAACAAGAACGAGCCATACGGCCGGTTTTCATCGGCCAGTCCGGCGCGCGAGCGGCGAATCGCGTCGCTCACCAAACGTACGGCCTCGTCTTGGCCGACCACGCGCTTGTGCAAGGCGTCCTCCATATGCAAGAGTTTCTCGCGCTCGCCTTGCATCATCTTGCTCACCGGAATACCGGTCGCGCGCGAGACGACCTCGGCGATTTCCTCCGCGCCCACCTGCGTACGCAACAACTTGAACTGCCGATCGGCCGCGCCACCATTACCCTGCTCGGCCGCCTTGAGCTGACCTTCCAGTTGCGGCAAGCGGCCGTATTGCAGCTCGGCCACCTTGTCGAACCGGCCTTCGCGTTGTTGCTTGACGATCTCGGCCTTGACGCGGTCGATCTCTTCCTTGATGTGCGCCGCGCCTTGCACCGCCGCCTTCTCGGACGTCCAAATTTCCTCTAAGTCCGCATACTCTTTTTGCAAGCGCGCGATCTCGCTCTCGATCAACTCCAAACGCTTGCGCGACGCCTCGTCGGTTTCCTTCTTCACCGCTTCACGCTCGATCTTGAGTTGAATCAAGCGGCGATCAAGCCGGTCCATCGCCTCCGGCTTGGAGTCGATTTCCATCTTGATGCGCGACGCGGCTTCGTCAATGAGGTCAATCGCCTTATCGGGCAAAAAGCGATCGGTGATGTAGCGATGCGAAAGCTCCGCCGCCGCGACGATGGCCGGGTCGGTGATCTCAACCCCATGGTGCAACTCGTATTTCTCTTGCAAGCCGCGAAGAATCGCGATCGTGCTTTCCACGCTTGGCTCGTCCACCAGCACTTTTTGAAAACGCCGCTCGAGCGCCGCGTCCTTCTCGATGTACTTGCGGTATTCATCGAGCGTGGTCGCGCCTATGCAATGCAACTCGCCGCGCGCGAGCGCGGGTTTAAGCATGTTGCCCGCGTCGATCGCGCCTTCGGCCTTGCCCGCGCCCACCATCGTATGAATCTCGTCGATGAAGACGATGGTGCGGCCTTCGTCCTTCGCGATATCGGCGAGCACCGCCTTCAAGCGTTCCTCGAACTCGCCGCGATACTTCGCACCCGCCAACAACAGCGCGATGTCGAGCACCAACACGCGCTTGCCCTTGAGCGTCTCGGGCACTTCATCGTTGACGATGCGTTGCGCGAGGCCTTCGACGATCGCCGTCTTGCCCACGCCCGGCTCGCCAATCAGCACCGGGTTGTTCTTCGTGCGCCGTTGAAGAATTTGAATCGCGCGACGAATTTCATCGTCGCGGCCAATCACCGGGTCGAGCTTGCCTAGGCGCGCGCGCTCGGTCAGGTCCACCGTAAATTTCTTAAGCGCCTCGCGTTGGCTCTCGGCGTCGGCGCTTTGCACGTGTTGTCCGCCGCGCACCGCGTCGATCGCGCTTTCAAGCGCCTTGCGCGACAAGCCCGCGTCTTTCAGCAAGCGGCCCGCCGGGCCTTTGTCGTCGGCCAACGCGAGAAGAAACAACTCGCTCGCCACGAACTCGTCGCCGCGCTTGGTGGCTTCCTTCTCGGCGAGGTTGAGCAAGTTGATCGTCTCACGCGCGATTTGCACGTCGCCGCCCGTGCCCTGCACTTGCGGCAGGCGCTTGATGGCGGCATCCAACTCTTTCGTCAGCCCGCTAACGTTGACGCCCGAGCGCTGAAGCAACGAGCGCGCGGCCCCCTCGCCTTGCGCAAGCAACGCAGCCAACACATGCAAGGGATCGATGTATTGGTTGTCGGACGCCAGCGCGCGCGACTGCGCATCCGCGAGCGCTTCTTGAAACTTAGTGGTGAGCTTGTCGATACGCATGGTCGGCACGATGTGTGGAAATGAACTAGCCCTGATGTAGTGGTCGCTTCTCGCATTTCAAGCAAGCCGCGTACTTAAGCGTTGGAATATCGTCGTTTTACCGCTTTTTCAGCCAGCCGCCGGGGTATTCTTTGAGCGCCCCCTCTTCACCGTCTCGCGAGGCCCGTCATGAACGCTCCTGGAACTTCCGTCGCTTCGATCGGCCACGTGATCGCCGGCACGCGCGTGAGCGGCTCGGGCCGTCGCGCGCCGGTGTTCAACCCCGCCACAGGCGCCATTAGCGCCGAGGTGGAATTGGCCGACGCGTCCATCGTCGACCGCGCGGTGCAAGCCGCCAAACGCGCCTTCCCGGCGTGGAGCGAGATGTCGGCGTTAAA
Organism: Burkholderiaceae bacterium; assembly: GCA_035761045.1. Taxonomy (GTDB): domain Bacteria; phylum Pseudomonadota; class Gammaproteobacteria; order Burkholderiales; family Burkholderiaceae_E; genus DASTRU01. Next base: position 14,223 of record DASTRU010000233.1, read on the forward strand.
CCGCGCCCGCATCCTGTTTCGATTCAAGCAGCTCATCGAAAAACACCACGACGACTTAGCCCGCCTCATCACCCGCGAACACGGCAAGGTGCTAAGCGACGCCCGCGGCGAAGTGGTACGTGGCCTTGAAGTCGTGGAGTTCGCCTGCGGCGCGCCGCAACTACTGAAAGGCCAATTCAGCGACAACATCGGTGGCGGTATCGACAACTGGTCCATCCGCCAACCCTTGGGCGTATGCGCGGGCATCACGCCATTTAACTTTCCGGTGATGGTGCCCATGTGGATGTTCCCGCTCGCCCTCGCCTGCGGAAACACCTTCGTGCTCAAACCCAGCGAACGCGACCCCTCGCCCAGCCTAATGCTCGCTGATTTACTGCGCGAGGCCGGCTTGCCCGATGGCGTCTTCAACGTCGTGCAAGGCGACAAGGAAGCGGTGGACGCCTTGCTCGCCCACGACGATGTTCAAGCACTAAGTTTCGTCGGCTCAACACCCATCGCGCACCACATCTATTCCGAAGGCGCGCGACGCGGCAAGCGCGTGCAAGCCTTGGGCGGCGCGAAGAACCATCTCGTCGTCATGCCCGATGCCGATCTCAACCAAGCGGCCGACGCATTAGTCGGCGCGGCCTACGGCTCCGCTGGCGAGCGATGCATGGCGGTCTCGGTGGCCGTCGCGGTGGGCGACGTGGCCGACACGCTCGTGCCCAAGATCGCCGAGCGCGTGGCCACGCTGCGCATTCGCGATAGCCTAGAGCCCGACGCCGACATGGGCCCCGTCGTGACCGACGCTCACCGCCAACGCGTGCTCGGCTACATCGAGGACGGCATCCGAGCCGGCGCCACGCTCGTTTGCGATGGCCGCGCGCACCACGTACCCGGGCGCGAAGAAGGCTTCTTCCTCGGCGCCACCTTGTTCGACCACGTAATGCCCGCCATGCGTATTTATCGCGAGGAAATTTTTGGGCCGGTGTTATGCGTTGTGCGCGTGCCCACCTTCGCGGAAGCGGTGGAGCTGATCAACCACCATGAATACGGCAACGGCGTGAGCCTCTACACCACCGACGGCGGCATGGCGCGCGAGTTTTCACGACGCGTCAAGGTCGGCATGGTGGGCATCAACGTGCCGATTCCGGTGCCGATGGCGTTTCATTCGTTTGGCGGATGGAAGCGCAGCTTGTTTGGCGATCAACACGCCTATGGCGAGGAAGGCGTGCGCTTTTACACCCGTTATAAATCCATCATGCAGCGCTGGCCCGATGCCTTAGCCAAAGGGCCGGAATTCACCATGCCCATCAATCAGTAGTTGTCTTTTTTCTTTTCTCCTTGGTTGCATGAAAGCTTTTGATTACGTCATCGTCGGTGGCGGCAGCGCCGGCTGCGTGCTCGCCAATCGTCTCTCGGCCGATCCCGATGTCAGCGTGTTATTACTCGAAGCCGGCGGTTTGGACGATTGGCGCTGGATTCACATTCCCATCGGCTACGTGCGATGCATGGGTCACCCACGCACCGACTGGCGTTTTCGCACCGAAGCCGAAGCGGGCCTGAACGGCCGCAGCTTGATGTACCCGCGTGGCAAGGTGCTCGGCGGCAGCTCGTCCATCAACGGCATGATCTACATGCGCGGCCACGCGCGCGACTACGACCACTGGGCCGAACTCGGCAACCCCGGCTGGAGTTGGAACGACGTGCTGCCCTACTTCAAGCAACACGAGGACTACCACCGTGGCGCCGACGACATGCACGGCGCGGGCGGCGAATGGCGCGTGGAACCGCAACGCTTGTCATGGCAAATCCTCGACGCCTTTCGCGACGCCGCCGAACAAGCGGGTATTCCTAAAACCAACGACTTCAATCGCGGCGACAACTTCGGTTGCGGTTACTTTGAAGTGAACCAACGCCGCGGCGTGCGTTGGAACGCCGCGCGCGCCTTCTTGCACCCAGTACTCAAACGCCCCAACCTCACGCTCGTCACGCACGCGCATGTGAGGCATTTAAATTTCGACGGCCGCTTTTGCACTGGCCTTACCTACGTGCGCGACAAACGCGCATTCAACGTGCAAGCCCGTATTGAAACCATCTTATGCGCGGGCGCGGTCGGCACGCCGCACATCCTCGAACTCTCGGGCATTGGCGCGCCCGAAGTCCTAAATCGCGTGGGCTTGTACGTTAGGCACGCCCTGCCTGGCGTCGGCGAGAACCTGCAAGACCATCTGCAATTGCGCATGGCCTTCAAGCTGCACAAGGCGCGCACGCTCAACACCATGGTGCACTCGCCAATCCGCAAACTCGCGATGGGATTGCAATACGCATTGTTCAAACGCGGGCCGATGACGATGTCGCCCTCGCAACTCGGCGCGTTTGCAAGATCGTCCGACGACGTTGAGACGCCTGATCTTGAATACCACGTGCAGCCCTTGTCGCTCGACCAATTTGGCCAACCCTTGCATCGCTTCCCCGCTTTCACGGCGGCGGTGTGCAATGTGAGGCCGACTTCGCGCGGCAGCGTGCATGTGGTGGCGCGTGGCTACGACTCAGCGCCGCGCATCGCGCCTAATTACCTAAGTACCGAGCATGATCGGCAAGTGGCCGTGGCGGCCTTGCGCTTAACACGCACGATTGTTTCGCAACCCGCACTTAGTAAATATCGGCCGGAAGAATTTAGGCCCGGGCTTAGTTACAAGACCGATGAACAACTGGCCTTAGCCGCGGGCGATATTGGCACGACGATTTTTCATCCGGTCGGGACTTGTCGGATGGGCCCCGCGAATGATCCGCATAGCGTGGTCGATGCGAACTTGCGTGTGCATGGCATTGGCAATTTGCGCATTGCCGATGCGTCGATCATGCCGACGATTGTGTCGGGGAATACGAATGGGCCGACGATGATGATTGCGGAGAAGGCGGCGGAGTTGATAAGGGGGGCGAGGCGGGGGTGAGGAGTTTAAAGGTGGTAGAGAAATAAGGTGGTTTAACAAAATTTCAGCGCAGAGCCGAGCAGGCAACTCATTTGAAGAACTAACGAGACTGTTTACACGGGATCACAAAGTTGCTGTTAAACCTCGAACACTGAAACCCAGACATTAATCTGGAGACATTGGACTGTTTACTACTTCAACGCCAACCTTTTTCTGTCAGATCAACTCTTCAAACGAATTAATTAATCCACTACTCGTTAGTTCCAAGCTAACTATTATCTTCAACGCGTCGCCGGATTGCGGCCGTCTAAGTAAATCAATAGTTTCCGCGATTTTTATGGCGATTCATGTCGCCTCTCTTTCGGAGTCGAGAAAGGATGGCGAGTATGGGTGAGAGCAACAAACAGATCATTGAGGAACTCCGCGCAATCATCAGCACACAACAAGAGCTGCTGCGTGTGGCACTTTGGGTGATGTCTCAAGGGCCTACGAACTTCTTGGGCCATAAAATCTCTTGCGTACTTAGCCGGGGTCAAGTACGCGCTGCAACTATTACCTCCCTCGGAACTGGGCAGTCTGTCAACACAGTCCTAGCGAATTCACATAAAGTGGGGATTCCAGTTCGGGATCTTTACCCCATCGCCCGTGGCATAGTCGAAGGCTTCATTAATGCATCGTTCTTCGTGACTCAGCCGGCCGAGGTGTCAGAACGCGCCATTAAGCACAAGGACTATGCGGCCTGGAAGCACACAAATCGTTTGATCGGCAACGGCAATTTCGCATTAAGACTGAGCTCCGATCCAGACCCTAAGACAACGGCAGCTAAGTTGTTTCCCGAATTCACAGGCAAGGGTCGAGACTCC
>DASTRU010000234.1:0-14584 GCA_035761045.1 Burkholderiaceae bacterium
GTTCGTCAAATCAACCGCCCGCTGCCAGGCATGGCGCGCCTTTTGAAAGCCCTGGGCATCACGAAGGCGGTACGCACCGAATATGACCATCTCATGCTCGAACTGCACGATCGCGCAAAGGCCGATACGAATTACCAACAGCACGCCCCGCAACAAGCCGTGGACTTCATGCCCGGCACGACTTGGGTGGTATTGAGCGACCAAGTGCTGCACGCGGCCATGGGTGGACAACACATGCTTGAACAAACCTTCACGATCGACGTCGATCATCAACTCAAGCCGCATACCTCGCCGCTACGCACGCTCGAGCGTTTAGTTGGCCGGCCGTTGCGTTGATGAGTTCGTGAACGAGCCGCGCGCCTTATTGTTCGTCAAGCTTTCAGCGCTTGGCGATCAACTCTTTGCACTACCCGCGATCGAGGACGCGATCGCTCGATGGCCGAATTTGCGGATCGATTGGGTGGTGGACGAACGTTTCGCCGATATCCCGCGGATGCATCCGCACGTACGCCATGTGCATGCGGTGCCGCTGCGCCGCTGGCGACGTGCCATCGGCCATATGGCCACGTGGCGAGAAGCGGCGGCCTTGGTCCGCGCGGTGCGATCGTGCGAATACGACCTGGTGGTGGATGGACAAGGCATGTGGAAGAGCTTCGCGATGGCGCGGCTCGCGCGTGCTCGCGAACGCGTGGTGCACCACCCCGACGATTGCGGCGAGCCCTCGGTGGTGCGCGGCTACGACCGGATCGCGCCCGCGTTTCCTCATTTGCATGGCACGCATCGTTTACGGGCCTTAATGGCGTTCGCGGTGGGCTCCAACATGCACACGCCGTTGCGTTATGGCTTGAGCGTGCCCGCCGCGCCGCGCGGCGATGCCTACGCGATGTTGTTGCACGGCGCGTCCAAGCCGGAAAAATGCTGGCCGCCTTCGCATTGGATCGCGGTGGGTCACGCCTTGGTCGAACGCGGCATCACGCCGCTTTTGCCGTGGGGAAACGATGACGAGCATCGGCGCGCGCACGATCTCGCGCGCGCGATACCGCATGCCGAAGTCCTGCCGCGACTAAGCATTCCCGAATGCGCGGCCTTGCTCGCGCATGCGCGCGTCGCGATCGGTCTCGATACGGGATTAACGCATCTCGCGGCCGCTTACGGCACGCCCTGCGTGGCGCTTTTTCTCGCGACGCGGCTCGACTTCTTCGCGCCCGTCAATCCCGCGCGCTCACGGGCATTGGGTGGGCCGTCCATGTCGGTGTCGGTTGAACAAACCATCGTCGCGCTCGATCGAGTTCTTGCCTCATCGAACACGCAATAAAAAAAGCCGCCGGCGCATTCACGCCGACGGCTTCGAACGACTTCTTGATACCGCTTTATCGTTGTTATTGAACGGTGGCGTTTCGCGCGGGAACGCGCACGCGCATGACGGTCGACGCGGCGCGCGTATTCATCGCGAGCGAGTAAAACGGCACGACGGTACCGTCCACGTCGATCTGCATGGCGCCTTGGTTGTTGATGAAGATTCGGCCGATCGGTTGGCCGTTACGCGTCACCGCGATTTGACCGCTGCCCGACGAGAACCGGCCTTGCGTGTCGAAATCCCATTGCAATGAACCGTTCGCCACGAGCGTCGCGCCGTTGACCGTGAAGGTGAACGCGTTGGCCGTATTGCGAATTTGCCGAACGATGTCGGTCACGGTGTACACCGAACGGAAGGCCAAGGAGCCCGACACCACCGTCGCCTGCAAACCGTCGAGATTGTTTTGCAAACGCGCGTTGGCGGTGGGCGTGATGGTGATGTCCTCGGTCACGAGATCGCCATTGGTGGCGCTTGCGAAGGTGGCATTCACCACGCCGTTGCCGGTCGCGTCATACGTCGGCGTGGCGTCGGTCGGGTCGGTCAGGCGCATATTGGTCAGGGTCGCGACCGCCGATCCATTGCCAACCGAGAAGTCCGGAACGTTGTATTGCAACGAACTCGCCCCGTCGTACCGCATGGAGTTTGTAACGCATTGATTGAACGTGGCCGCAAGCGTGTGGCTTCCGCCGGGAATGAGGGTCCCGGGCGCGGGAAGCGCGGCGCCATCGAACGTGCTCGTCACGCTGCCTGGCGAGCATATCGAGCCGGCGCTACGGAACGCGTCGTTGTCATCGATCAACTCCAATGGCGAAGCGCCGAGCGCGTAAAAGTCGAACGCCAAGAACGCGAGTCGCACCAAACGTTCTTGCTCGCTTCGTCCGCTTAAAGGTGGCAGCACGGTAACCGTGGCCGGATCGCTCGTGACGGAACCCGCCGCGTTCGTCACCACCACGCGAAACGTCGCGCCGCTGTCGGCAAGCTGAAGGTTGTACAGCGCGAGGTAAGGCAAGTTGGCGTTGGGAATATCTTGGTCGCCACGCTTCCATTGATAACGCAAGGGTTGCGAACCCGCCGCCGCGACGTAGAGGAACGCCGTCTGCCCCACCTCCACCGTGGTGTTGACGGGCGGGCTAACGATGACGGGCGCGCGCGCGACCGCGGCGCTAGACGTCAAGCAGTCGGGCAGGGTGATGTCCGTCGCCGACGGTCCAACCTTCACTACGTTGGATTCGCGAAGACCGTCCAAGCTCGTCGCGAACACGCGGGCCACGCCATTGCGCCGAATCGCGACGCGAAAACGCCCTTCGGCGTCGGTGATCGCACCGGCGCGGCCGATGTAATCGACGCCTTCGGATCCGACGACCTCGCCGCTTAAGCGCTGCCCATTGCTCGATTGCAAGCAGCCGTTCACGTAAATCGTGTCGACTACCTTGTCGGCATTCCAAACGGTGAAGTGCTTGACGCTGCCTTCGTAGTATTGATTGGGCGCGGTGCCCGCAAGCGCGGCACTGCCTTCTTCCACCCAACGGCCACTGGCGTCATCGAAGTAGAACAAGGGAATGGTGGCGGGCGGATTTGGCGCGCGCGACGACAAGGGAATACGAATCGTCGCGGTCTTGTTGGCGCCGAGATTCACGCGTCGGCCGTTCTCGTCGCGCAAATTCACTTGCAAGGCGCCATAGCTTTCAATGGGCGCGCCGGCGGTGTTGGTGTAATCACCCGGCATCGACGCGGGGTTCCGCGCGGGATCGATCGGAGTTAGCGCGACGGTGACGGGCCCGGTGACGGGCGCGTTCGTCTGCGCGTCGACCAAACCGTTGGCCGGCAGCGTGACGCGCCCCGGAGAGTTGGGCACCGACACGGTATTGACTTGCGCGGGATTGACCGACGTGGTGACCGCCACGGGCGACAACACACCACGCACGAAGGTGGTTTGATTGGCGACGACCTTGACCACGCTGGTTGTGTCGCCATGATTTGCCGACGCGAACTTGACCAATGAACGATCGGCCGCGACCACGCCTTCCAAAGTGAATGAACCGTCGGCCGCGGTGCGTACTTGCGCATCGCCGATGCTGACCGTGGCGTTGTTGATCGGCGCGCCGGTATCGGCCGCGACGGCTTGGCCTTTGACCGTGCCGGTTTGCGTCGCCGCCGGAGTCGAGTTGGACGGTGGTGGATCTGAGTTGTCGTTACCACCGCCGCCGCAGGCCGAGACAAGCATGGCCGCTACGGCGATCGTGCTTGCGCGCATCCATCGTCGAAATGCGTTTTTTGACATCGTGTTGTTTCTCCCTTGGGTGATGCGGGCCATTACGCCCAAAAGGCGTGGACTTTTTCACACCGCATCACGCATCACAACCCGTAATTCAGGGTTTTTTCGTGCGCGTCGCTCACGACATCGTGCGAAGTCGGGCCGAGTCGAATCACCTAATGAAAAACAACAAGGTGCCTTGGAGAAAAGCGACGATTTATTTAGTTTTTGATCGTGCGTGGATCGATGCCTTCGGACGTGGTCACCACACGACCTTCCGGCCCGAAATGCGCAGAAAAAATCATCGACTCATTGCCTTGATTGCGCAGCCAGCGCCAGGTCCAAATGCGTTCGCCGGGCTTGAGTTTGTATTGCTCGGTATAGCTTGGCGTGCCGATGATGCGGCGTACCTCGTCCTCCGACATGCCCACGCGGATGCGCGCGAAGTTTTGCGCGGTCAACACGTTTTCGATGCGCCGCGCGAGCTTGCCATCGGGGCCGATCTCGGCGAAGTACGTGACCTGCCCTTCCGGAGCACGCGCGAATTCAAGAATCCGCGCGCGCGTGTCGAGCTCGTAAATGGCCGTGGGCCGGCCCATCGTCGCGCCGACCTCGGCCTCGGTGGCCTGACCGGGAATAAGTTGTTCGATCTTGCGGGCATCGCACCCGGCGACAACGGTAAATAGTGCGCAAAGCCCCGCGATCGTCGTTGCGCGAGGGGCCAGATGACGAAACGCCGCGAGGACGCGCCGGTAGAATGAGCGTTTCGCAAGATGCTTTCGCAAGCGGGCCGTCATGTACGAATCAGACATCACCAAATTCCTTAAAGAGTTCAAACAACGGCATCCCGAGACCGAGACGCGCCAAAAAGAAGGTCGCGCCTTGCTGTGGGACAAACAGCTCGATGCGGATGATCTCGCCGCGTGGCGAGCAGCCCGCGTGCCGCAAAAAGGGTATGTGTACTCCACGGGCGAGTAAGCGGACCACACGCACGTGAACGTACTCGAGCACGATATCGCGCCACAACCGGGCGAGCCGGTCGCCTTGCCTGAAACCCACGCCGACGTCACGCCGGAAGTCGTGGACAACATCGCCGTCGCGCGCTTGTATGGCAACCCGTTGTTTCAGGTGCCGCAGGATTTATACATCCCGCCCGACGCGCTCGAAGTGTTCCTCGAAGCGTTCGAAGGTCCGCTCGATTTATTGCTTTATCTCATTCGCAAGCAAAACTTCAACGTCCTCGATATTCCGATGGCCCAGGTCACGAAGCAGTACCTGGAGTACGTGGACCAAATTCGAACGCACAACCTCGAACTCGCCGCCGAGTATTTATTGATGGCCGCGATGCTGATCGAGATCAAGTCGCGCATGCTGCTACCAGTACGCAAGACGGAAACCGGCGAGGAGGCCGAGGATCCGCGCGCGGAACTCGTGCGCCGTTTGCTCGAGTACGAGCAAATGAAGCTCGCGGCGATGGAGCTTGACCGCCAACCGCTGATGGGTCGCGATTTTTGGCGCGCCCGCGCGACCGTCGACACCACCGTGGCGATTCGTTTTCCCGACGTGAACGTGGCCGATTTGCAAGCCGCGTGGGCCGAGGTCTTACGTCGAGTCAAACTGACCGCGCACCACAAGATCACCCGCGAGGAATTGTCGGTGCGCGACCACATGAGCCGCATCCTGCGGCGCTTGCAAGACACCAAGTTCATCGAGTTCATCGAACTTTTCGCGGGCAGCGATGGCTTGGCGCGCATGGGCGGCGCGCCCGTGGTGGTCGTGAATTTTCTGGCTCTGCTTGAGCTTGCGCGAGAATCGTTGATCACGATCACGCAGGCCGAACCGTTCGCGCCGATTTACGTGCGACTGGCCTACACGCCGACCTAAGCCGCGCCCGTGAACTTGCTCGACGCCACGGTCGACGCGCTTCGCTTACTCGTCTTTGGCGATGCGGCCCTGTGGCGCATCGTGCTCACGTCGCTCAAAGTGTCGATCGCCGGACTCGTGCTTGCCGCGCCGTTCGCGATTTTGACGGGCTATGCGGTCGCGGTCGGACGGTTCCCGGGCAAACGCGTCGCCGTGTTGTTGTTGCAAACCGCATTGTCGATTCCAACGGTGGTGGTTGGCCTCGTGCTTTACATGCTGTTGTCGCGAAGCGGGCCGTGGGGACAATTCGAATTACTGTTCACCACCTCCGGCATGGCGATTGGCCAAGCCTTGCTCGCGTTTCCGGTGTTGGCCGCCTTCACCTTGAGCGCCGTGCAAGCAACCGACCCTCGCGCCTGGGAAACCGCGGTCGCGCTCGGCGCGAATCGCGCGCTCGTCATGATGACGGTGTTGCATGAAGCGCGCTTCGCGGTCATGGCCGCCGTCGTCAATGGATTCGGCCGGGCGATTTCCGAAGTTGGCGCGGCGCTGATGATCGGCGGCAATATCGCCGAGCACACGCGCACGATGACCACCGCCATCGCGCTTGAAACCAGCAAGGGCGAATTCGCGCAAGGCATCGCGCTGGGTATCGTGCTGGTGCTGGTGGCGTTGGCGGTCAATGTGGCGCTCGCGGTATTGCAAGGCCGTGGGGGATTGCGATGAGCGCGCCCGCCTCTGAAGACTGGACATTCCTAAGTCTTTTCAAGCGCTGGCCCAATGGCCATGTGTTGTTTGACTTACCCAAACTCGTGCTTGAAACCGGCCGCGCCTATGTACTAACAGGCGCGAACGGTGCGGGCAAGAGCACGCTTTTGCGCATGCTCGGCGGTCTTGAGCCCGCGCCTCGCGCAAGCGCGGCGTACGCGGGCCGGCATTGGTCGCTCGATCCGTATCCGCGCGAACTAAGACGCCGCATCGTGTACGTGCATCAACACCCTTACCTCTTCAACACCACGGTCAAGGACAACCTTGGCTATGGCCTGCGCGCCCACGGCATGAGGGATAACGACGCGAGCACGATCGAAACCGCGATCGATTGGGCGGGTGTTCGGCATGTACTGGACGTGCCGCCGCACCGGCTTTCCGGCGGAGAAAAACAACGCGTCGCGATCGCGCGTGCCCGCGCGCTAGACCCGCAACTCATGTTGCTCGATGAACCCACGAGCAACTTGGATGGCGAGGCGCGCGAACGGGTGCTCGCCCTCATTGGCGAGCTTGCGCGCGAAGGCCGTACCGTTCTCGTGGTGTGCCATGACCGCGACATCATCCATCTGCCCGAGGTCCGGCATTACAAATTGACCGAAGGCCGATTCGAGGCGCGGTGATGCGTCGCTCAAAGATGCGCGGTTAATACGCCAAAAGCTTCTTCGTAGGCTTGGTCAAAACGTTTTTGCGCCAGATGGAGGTCGTGAGGCGTTTCGCGTTCGAACATCGCCTTATCGAAATACGTTAGTTCGGGGCGCTGACTAACGAATTCGCGCACGGTGGACTCAAGCTTCGCGCCCCAAGCGTCGCGCGCCTCGCGTGCTTGGGCGTCGTCGTGGCTAGCGGGTTCGGGCAGCACCACCATCACATACGGTTGACGTTCGCTGATGTACACATACCCGTCCGCGCGGTCGTCGTCGGGATCGAATGTCTTGTTCAATGGCGTACCGCCCAATGGGCGTTGCGAGCGCACCGATGTCCACATCGCGTGCGACAAGCCTTGCGCGAAACCTTGTTCCGCGACGTTGAACTCGTGCGCATGCCCGGCCAATGCGTTGCCCAGCGCAGTGTTCAACGCCGTGAGTTGGCCGACCGAACCCCATCGCATATTGGGAGAGTTTGGCAATTCATTCGCCGAAGGGATCGCAACCGCCGCGCGCGTATTGATCGCGGTGACCGAACCGAGAATTCCCAATGAATTCATTTACTAAGTACTCCGTGTTGATGACCGATCGCTTCCGTTATCGCCCGGGATGCATGGTGATGATTTCGTTATGCACGCGATCCTGACCGATTGGCGCGGCACTGCCCTGCTGCACGACCAACGTGACGAACTTCGTGGTCTTCACGCCGTCTTGCGTTCGCTCGAATCCAATTTCCTGCGGCATCTTCGCGCGCAGCACTTGGCGACCCGATTGAACGCCCGTCAAGGGCCGGGCGTGAGCCACGACGTGATCCACGAACGATTGATCGACTCGCACGATGAAAAAACTCTTATCGTCGTACTTCCGTTTCAAATGGCCCGCTTCCTCGAGGTGAATATAGGCCTCTTGCGTCAACGTGATGCGCGAAAACCCTCCTCGCGTCCGTGGCGGCAGCGTAAGCACGATCGACGCGGGCGATATCTCTAGCTCCACCGGGAGCGACTGCGCGTCGGATATGGGTGGCGCCATGCGCGGTAAAGCAGGCGCTTGCGGGTACGAGTTCCTACGGTTCACGGTTGGCGCGCTCACGGGTAGCGCCGGCGCCGTGAAAGACGGTCGGACACGACTCGACATACCGTTACCGCGCACGACGGCGGGTTGCGAGGGTTGCGGCGGAACCATCCAATGAGACGAGGCCGGAATGGGAACCATGTCTTGTCGCACCATAAGCGGTGCATATGGATACGCACTCACGAAAAGCAGAGGCGCGCCGAAGTGTGTCGCTCGCACGGCTTGCGATTGCACCAAAGCCGCATGCATTTCCGGACTCACCGCATTCATGGCATTCATGACATTCATCGCGGAGTCGTGATGGATGAAAGCACTGTGGGATGCCGATGCAGCCGTGGACGCCACCACGTTTTCTCCACTCGCATGGGTATAAGCCCCTTGCGAATATTGAACGAAGGGAACGGAGATATTGGATTGATGCATACGCTCTTATTTCGCTAGACCTTCACGGACCGCGCGGAGCGTGCGCCCCACCGCTACGTTTGTATGTAGGCGGCGATCTTGAAGCGATCTTGTTCGTCGATTGATAACCACTGCAAACCGATCTTGAAACCCACGTTCGCCGAACTACAAATGCTGTAGGCGATGCGCACCGGAAGCCGGATGGTTTGAATGGCGCCATCTTTTACCGGTAAGGAAAAGGCGGCGGTGCCTTGCGCCCGTACGGGCAAATTAAGTGGCGACACCATTCCCAAACCACCCAGACTGATGTCGAACGCCCGAGCCTCGATGAGTGACGTGTTTGGCAATAAAAGTTGCACGCGAGTATGCAACGGTTTGCGTGGCTCGTAGCGCCGTTCGTCGGACGATTTCCAAAGCGCTGCCGTATGCATGGGTGCGATTAATAACGTTAGTCGTAAAAAGAATAAGCGCGACGAGCACTTTGAAAGCAGCGGGTTTGTTCAGTCAACGATTGATTCCACATTGGTTGGCGGAGCAATGAACTTTATTGAAGAAGCAGTCACGAATATCGCTGATCGGTCTAGTTGTTTTACCTAAAGCTAGATCGTCATATTTCTATCAAGCGTTATTCGGTATATCCATATGACTCACATCGCGTCTACTTCTTCCGCCACGACATCCGCCTTGTTAGTGCGCACGAACCCAGCGTCGTCGCGGGAGGTGGATGAGGATTGCAAAGCTATTCATCTGCCGATGTTCAATCCCAAGCGGATTCACGACGCTGTTCAAGACGCAATCCAAAAGTACCGTGACAAAACACGCTCGCCCAATACCGCGTACAAAATCGGCCAAGCGTTTTTATCCAAGGCACGTTTTGTCGAGCCGCGGTTTCATCAACGCGATGAGGCGCTCAATCACATTCCGTTTTTTCATGCGACGTTTGAAACCGAAATCGCGAGTTCCGCCGACATCCAAAAACTGCCGCTTAATAAAAAGCTCGCCGAATCCACGCGCTTAGTCGCGAAACGCTTTATCGATAGCCAAACGGGTAAGAGCATCTTTACCGATGCGAGCGTGGGCAAGGCCAATCCGCCGCTGCACATGCAAGAGTTGACGGTACGGGAAGTACGAGCGCTTGCGGCCACCGCCACGATCGATCGTTACGCGGGTACGTACATTCATAAGCTTTATAAGCACGTACTGAGTCAAATCAACTTATCGGACGGGGAACGGTTGCCGGTGAAGATTCACCTTATCCGTCCCGCGCGCGCGCCGTATGCCGACGATTGCACGGTGAATTTCCTAAGTCTTGCCGCGCAACGCGAGGTCACGCAATCTCTAAACAATCTCGCGCGGCTCGAGGGCAAGGATGCCTTCGTTCAATTTACCGACGACAAAAACCTAACCGTGCTGAGTCGCACCGCGCGGTCCAACGCCAGTCCGATTGGCCGCTTGGTGCAGCAGGGGTACTTCGATACATCGGAGATCAAGCCGGGCGACCGCGTGGTGATCGTGGATGACCACACGCAAGCCGGCGGCACGATCTTGGCGATGGCGGCCGCGATGACGCAAGCAGGCGCTCGCGTGCTGGCGGCGGCCACGCCCACCACGCATCCGTTTTGCGCGCAGCTCGCGATGTCGCCGGCCGTGGTTGCACTACTTAAGGAAACCTTGCAACGCTGGGATACGCAAGGCGTGGTGCAAGCCAAGCTCGCAAGTCTTGGCATGGGAATCAACACCTTGACGAATCACGAGGCGATGATCGTGATCGCCTACGCCACCGACCCCGACGATACGGTCGCAAAGCAAAAGTTCATCGACCTTGAAAACGCATTGCACGGCGAGCATCGCGTTATGGAAGGTGAAAGCGATTCGCTCGTGGCCGTGCTCGAACAAAAACCAATTCCGCCTCACGAGGTGGCCAAGGAGATGGATAAGGAAAGCGCATCGTCGCGTCAGGTCGTGGCGCCCACGCCCATCACGCAACTACACGTGCTCGACTGGGACGATTGCTTACGCGACGAGAAAGGCATGAATTATCAACTCATGCATAACGCGATTCACGTCGCCGCGCATCACTATTCGTCCAAGTACCCATTTCTTGAGTCGCTCGCGCAAGCCGTTGAGCAGCATCGCGGCGCGTACGCCGATGGCAAACCGTTGTTGTGCATGAATCAAGATGAATACACGCTCGTCACCGTGCAAAAGAACGACGAGCTCACGCGTAGGGACATCGTTAAAGACTTACTGCAAAAGCTCGGCGGCCTAAGTCCACGTCTCAAGCAGGAGTTCGATGCCTTGGCTCCGCGCCCGGACGCGCCTTCGCCGCATAAGGCGATCGAGAACATTCTTTATCAAGAATTTCTAAGGCAATACCAGCGGTTGGTTCAACCCGATGTCGAAATCAAGCGACCGGCAGCGCCCGTCAACCTGCCCTTCCCTCGTGTTGAATTGGCGTTGAAGCCGGGCGCGCAAGAGTTGCTCGATCGCATTCGTCGCCCGAATCACTTCGTCGCGCTCATTAGTAATCGTCAAGACAAGGATGTTCAAAAAGAACTCAACAAAATGGCGTTGATGCATTACTTCGACGCGGTCGTGGGCGTGTCCGAAGTCATGCAGCCAAACACACGTCCTTATAAAGCTCAACTGCAACGCGTGGGCAGCAAGCCGAGTCCGCAACGGCTAAACGAAATTTTCGAGCGGCATCACGACTTAGGAAACGCGTCGGTCAATCTATGGGGCGATACGCCAAAGGACATTACCCAGGCCGTGCCCTTCATTCTCGAAGGCGATATCGCGGCCGATCGAGTGCAAGGTTTTATCGTGAACCCGAGCCGGGCGATTCAACAGCAAACCCGCGACTTAATGAACGGCGCCACGCTCGATGTAAAGCCGAAGGTCGTGGCCGCCGATACGTTATTGGACGATTCGTTAAAGCCGCACCTTGAATAAGCGGCTCAAACGGTTTCGAGCTTGGCGACCGATAGCGCCAACCACTTCATGCCTTGCCGGCCAAAATTGATTTGCGCCCGCGCATCGCTTCCGCCGCCTTCGAGATTCACGATCACGCCATCGCCAAACTTGGCATGGCGCACGCTCTGCCCGATGCGCAGCCCGGTACTCGCGGCGGTTTGCGCCTTGGCCCATCCGGCGGTGGCGCCGCGCCCGGTATCGGGCAAGTCAGCCGCGCGACGACGCTTGCCGTCGTATTCGTCTTGGTCTTCAAAGCCGGTGGTGCGCGAGGTTTTCCAGTCGTTCGACCATTGCGCCTTGGTGCCCAACGCGGCTTGCGCGCTCATTGGGTTGAGCGCGCCCGCGCGCGGCGTCAACCACTTCAAGCATGACTCGGGCAGTTCATCGAGAAAGCGGCTTTTCACGTTGTAGCGCGTTTGCCCATGCAACATGCGGGTTTGCGCGAGGCTGATGTAAAGCCGCTCACGCGCGCGCGTGATGGCCACATACATCAGCCGGCGTTCTTCCTCGAGCCCGTCCACTTCGTTGACCGATTGCTCGTGCGGAAACAATCCTTCTTCTAGTCCGGTGATGAAGACAGCGTCGAACTCCAAGCCCTTGGCCGCGTGCACCGTCATCAATTGCAACGCGGTTTGTCCGGCCTCGGCTTGTTGTTCGCCCGATTCCAGCGAGGCATGCGCCAAGAACGACGCGAGCGGCGAGACCGGCTCGGCGATCACGCCATCGGCATCGGGAACATCGTTCGCCTCGGCGGCGGCGCGGCCGTGCTCGTAGCCTTCGTCGCTAATGAATAAGGCCGCGGCGTTGACGAGTTCGTCTAGGTTTTCAAGACGGTCGATGCCGTCCTTCTCGCTTTCGTAGTACGCGCGCAGCGTGCTTGCATGCACGGCTTGCTCGATCAACTCGGGCAATGCGAGACCCGCTGTTTCTTGTCGCAGCGTGTCGATCAACTTCACGAAGCTTGCAAGACTCGCCGCGGGCTTGCCCGATAGATGCGGCACGGCCGCGTACAACGAGCATTGATGCTCGCGCGCCGCGTCTTGCAGCAATTCAAGCGAGCGCGCGCCGATGCCGCGCGCTGGAAAGTTCACGACGCGCATGAACGCGGTGTCGTCGTTCGGGTTTTCGAGCAAGCGCAAGTAGGCGAGCGCGTGTTTGATTTCGGCGCGCTCGAAAAACCGAAGGCCGCCATACACGCGATACGGAATACCGGCCTTCACGAGCGCGCCTTCGATCGCGCGCGACTGCGCGTTGCTTCGGTACAGCACCGCGATTTCGTTGCGCGCCATGCCGTGATCGATCAAGTTGCGCGCCTCGTCCACCAGCCATTGCGCTTCTTGCAGATCGCTCATCGCTTCGTAAATGCGCACCGGCTCGCCATGGCCGCGCTCAGTGCGCAAGTTCTTGCCTAAGCGTTTTTGATTGTTCGCGATGAGCGTGTTGGCGCTATCGAGAATGTGGCCGTAGCTGCGATAGTTTTGTTCGAGCCGAATAAGGTGCTGAACGCGAAACTCGCGTTCGAACGCGGCCATGTTGCCGACATTCGCGCCACGAAACGCGTAAATGCTTTGATCGTCGTCGCCCACGGCGAACACGCTCGCGCCCGTCGTCGCGCCATCGGCACGACCGGAAAGCAGCTTGAGCCAGCGGTACTGCAGCACGTTGGTGTCTTGAAACTCATCGACCAAGATGTGCTTGAAGCGCTGCCGGTAATGCGTGCGCAACGGCTCGTTGGCCAGCAACGTTTCATAAGTTCTTAGCAACAGCTCGGCGAAATCCACCACGCCTTCGCGTTGGCATTGCGCGTCGTATTCGGCGTACAGCTCGACGAAGCGGCGGTTGTAATCGTCGTGCACCTCGACGTCTTTCGCGCGCAGCCCGTCTTCCTTGCAGCCGTTGATGAAGTACTGAAGATTCTTGGGCGGATATTTGGCGTCGTCGATGTTGAGCGTTTTAAGCAAGCGCTTGATCGCCGAAAGCTGGTCGGACGTATCGAGGATTTGAAACGTGGCGGGCAGCGCCGCGTCGCGGTGATGCGCGCGCAAGAACCGGTTGCACAAGCCGTGAAAGGTACCCATCCACATGCCACGCACATTGATCGGCAACATGGCCGATAGCCGCGCCAACATTTCCTTGGCGGCCTTGTTGGTGAAGGTGACCGCGAGAATGCCCGCCGGACCGACCTGCCCTTGTTGAATCAACCACGCGATGCGCGTGGTCAGCACGCGTGTCTTGCCCGAACCGGCGCCGGCGAGGATCAACGCGTGTTCGCTGGGCAACGTGACGGCGGCGCGTTGTTCGTCGTTCAAGGAGTTAAGAAGGCGATCGGTGTGCATGATGAGGCTGGATGAAAATACAGCTTGGATTTTAGCCCGCTCGTCTCATGGCGCGAGCCTTGATGTCATCGCGGCGATGGGCACCAAGAACATCGCGCCCAAGACCAATCCGCCCAACACATCGCGTCGGCGATGAGCGCCTAGCCATAAGCGCGAGGCGGCGACCGCGCCGATGGTCAATACGCATGCGCCCACCGCCCAACGCGCCGCGATGCCCGGCCCCATCACCGGCCAGGCCGCGATGACCGCGCCGCCATAGCACAGCACCGCAAGCGTGGTGTGCGTGCTTGGAAACGAGCTACCAAACGTCAGCGTGCGCGAATGCGGTAACCGTTCGTGCGCCGTCGTTTGCTTCAACCACGTACCGGCCATGCCCGCGAGCACGACGCAGGCCGCGTAAAGCACCGCGAGCGCCAGATGGCCGTATAGCGCAAGCGCAACCGCGAACAACGTCGTAAAGAACGTGGTGAGCGTGGACGAGCCCAAGGCCGACACATCGATCGCGATGGCGAGCATGCGATCGGCGACCGGACCGCGCTTAGGCACGCGAGCTGCTTGCGGTCGCCACCGCATCGCGATCACGCGCAACCCCAATACCCCGAGGCCCGGCACGAGCAGCGCTATTAGTACAACCAAGTTCTGACTATTCATTCATCGCCTCGCCTCATGCTTGCTCCTTCCACCGTGCCCGCGACCATCGCATTGATAGGCAACCGCAATGCCGGACGCGAACGCGCGCGGGAGATTGGCGCGGCGATCGCGGCCACGCTCCAAGCACGGGGACAACACGTGCGCTTGCGTTTGCTTTCACCGAACGAATCCATCGAGGCGGAAACCCAAGCGGCCGTGAGAGCCGGCGCGCGCGTGGTGGCGGCGTTGGGCGGCGACGGCACGGTCAATACGGTCGCCAACGCCT
>DASTRU010000235.1:0-8038 GCA_035761045.1 Burkholderiaceae bacterium
CGAAGGCGGCGAAAGCTTCATCGTCTCGATGGACGAAGTGATCCGTCGTGGCGGTACCAAGGGCGTGCAAGAGATCGTCATCGGCATGGCGCACCGCGGCCGTTTGAACGTGCTCGTGAATACCCTAGGCAAGATGCCGAAGGACTTGTTCGCCGAATTCGAGGGCCAGCATGCCGACGATCTGCCTGCGGGCGACGTGAAGTACCACCAAGGTTTTTCGAGCGATGTCTCCACGCCTTCGGGCCCGATTCATCTAAGCCTCGCGTTCAATCCGTCCCACCTCGAGATCGTCAATCCGGTGGTCGAAGGTTCGGTGCGCGCGCGTCAAGATCGTCGTGGCGACGAGCGTGGCGATCAAGTGTTGCCGGTGCTCGTGCACGGCGACGCGGCTTTCGCGGGCCAAGGCGTGGTGATGGAAACGCTGAACCTCGCGCAAACGCGCGGCTACGGTACGGGCGGCACGATTCATATCGTCATCAACAACCAAATCGGTTTCACGACCTCCGATCCGCGCGATTCGCGTTCGACGATCTATTGCTCCGACGTGGTCAAGATGATCGAAGCGCCGGTGTTGCACGTGAATGGCGACGATCCCGAAGCGGTCGCGCTGGCCACGCAAATCGCGCTCGACTATCGCCAGGAATTCAATCGCGACGTGGTCGTCGACATCGTGTGCTTCCGCAAGCTCGGTCATAACGAGCAAGACACGCCGGCGGTCACGCAACCGTTGATGTACAAGAAGATCGCGGCGCATCCAGGCACGCGCAAGCTGTACGCCGACAAGCTCGTCGCGCAAAACGTCATCACGGCCGAGCAGGGCGACGAATACGTCAAGGCGTATCGCGCCGCGATGGATGCGGGCAAGCATACGAACGATCCGGTGCTGTCCAACTACAAGCGTCAGTACGCGGTGGATTGGTTGCCGTTCCTTAACCGTAAATGGACTGACGCGGCCGACACGGGCGTGCCGATCGCCGAACTCAAGCGTTTGGCCGAACGCATCACCACGCTGCCGGAAAACTTCAAGGCGCATCCGCTGGTCGAGAAAGTGATCGCCGACCGCCGCGCGATGGGCGAGGGCAAGGCGTCGCTCGACTGGGGCATGGGCGAGCATTTGGCGTTCGCGTCGCTGGTGGCGTCGGGTTACGCGGTGCGCATTACCGGCCAAGACTGCGGACGTGGCACGTTCACGCACCGCCATGCGGTGCTACACGACCAAAACCGCGAGCGTTGGGATGCGGGTTCGTACATTCCGCTCGAACACGTAGCGGACAACCAAGCGCCGTTCACCGTCATCGACTCGGTGTTGTCCGAGGAAGCGGTGCTGGGCTTTGAGTACGGTTACGCGACCGCCGAGCCCAACACGCTGGTGATCTGGGAAGCGCAGTTCGGCGACTTCGCCAACGGCGCGCAAGTCGTGATCGACCAGTTCATTAGCTCGGGCGAAGTGAAGTGGGGCCGTGTCAATGGCCTGACGCTCATGTTGCCGCATGGTTACGAAGGCCAAGGCCCCGAGCACAGCTCGGCGCGTCTCGAGCGCTTCTTGCAGCTGTGCGCCGACAACAATATGCAGGTGTGCCAACCGACCACGCCCGCGCAAATTTTCCATCTGTTGCGCCGTCAAATGATCCGGCTGTTCCGCAAGCCGTTGGTGATCATGACGCCGAAGTCCTTGCTGCGTAATAAGGATGCCGTTTCGTCGCTTAGCGAATTGGCCAAGGGCAGCTTCCAGCCGGTGATCGGCGAAACCGCCGAGATCGAGGCGAAGAAGGTCAAGCGCGCGGTCGTGTGCTCGGGCAAGGTTTATTACGAGCTTGTGAATGCGCGTAAGGAACGCGAAGCCGACGACGTGGCGATTATTCGTGTCGAGCAGTTGTATCCGTTCGCTCATAAGGCGTTCGCGACCGAGCTGAAGAAGTATCCGAACCTCACCGAAGTGGTGTGGTGCCAAGACGAACCGCAGAACCAAGGCGCTTGGTTCCAGATCCAGCACAACCTGCTCGAGAACATGGAGCAAGGTCAGAAGCTGGGCTACGCGGGACGTCCGGCGTCGGCATCGCCCGCGGTCGGCTACTACGCCAAGCACAACGAGCAGCAAAAGGCGCTGATCGAAGCAGCGTTCGGCAAGCTCAAAGGCTTCGTCATTCGTCACTAAACCCACACGGCACCCTTATCGATTCGGTGCCGTGTGAGTCCGCCGTATCGCGCATGGAGCGCGATGTCGCGGAGCGCGGTGCCGCATGAACAGTTTGGAGAACACAGAAATGGCAATCGTTGAAGTCAAGGTTCCGCAACTTTCGGAATCGGTCGCGGAAGCAACCCTGCTGCAATGGAAGAAGAAGGCCGGCGAGGCGGTCGCCGTCGATGAAATCTTGATCGAAATCGAGACCGACAAGGTCGTGCTCGAAGTCCCCGCGCCGTCGGCGGGCGTGTTGGCCAGCATCATCAAAACGGATGGCGGCATGGTCGTGTCGGGCGAGACGATCGCCACCATCGACACCGAGGCGAAAGCCGGCGCGGCGGCTCCCGCGCCTGCTCCGGCTCCGGCCGCCGCTGCACCCGCGCCCGCGCCGGTTGCCGCGGCTCAACCCGCGTCGTCAGGCGCGGTCGCCATGCCGGCCGCCGCGAAGTTGATGGCCGAAACCGGCGTCACGCCCGCGCAAGGCACGGGTCGCGATGGCCGCATTACCAAGGGCGACGTGCTCGCCGCCGCGTCGAGCCCCGCGCCTGTGGCGGCCGCGAAAGCATCTGCCCCAGCCGCGCCCCGCGCGCCGAGCCCGGCGGCGTTACCCGCCGTCGATGCGAGCCTGGGCGCCGAAGCCATGCTCGAAGGTCGTCCCGAGCAACGCGTGCCGATGTCGCGTTTACGCGCGCGTATCGCCGAACGTTTGCTGCAATCGCAAGCGAGCAACGCCATCCTGACCACGTTCAACGAAGTGAACATGCAGCCGGTCATGGATATGCGTAAGCGTTTCCAAGAGAAGTTCGAGAAGGAACACGGCGTCAAGCTCGGTTTCATGAGCTTCTTCGTCAAGGCGGCGGTGCATGCGCTTAAAAAATACCCGGTGCTCAACGCATCGGTGGACGGCAACGACATCGTCTATCACGGCTATTTCGACATCGGCATCGCGGTGGGTTCGCCGCGTGGTTTGGTCGTACCGATTTTGCGCAACGTCGATCAAATGACGTTTGCCGACATCGAGAAAAAGATCGCCGAGTTCGGTCAAAAGGCGAAGGACGGCAAGCTCAGCATCGAGGAACTCACCGGCGGCACGTTCTCCATCAGCAACGGCGGCGTCTTCGGTTCAATGCTGTCCACGCCGATCATCAACCCGCCGCAATCGGCCATTCTTGGCGTGCATGCGACCAAGGAACGCCCGGTGGTGGAAAACGGCCAGATCGTGATTCGCCCGATCAACTACCTCGCCATGTCGTATGACCATCGCATCATCGACGGTCGCGAAGCGGTGCTCGGCCTGGTCGCGATGAAAGAAGCGCTCGAAGATCCCGCGCGCTTGTTGTTCGACTTGTAATCGGCCGCCAAAGGCTTCGCCATGGTGATGCTCGACGAACTCGAACGGTTGCAGCGCTTGAAGGAGTTGGGCGCGTTGACCGACGAGGAGTTCGCGCAAGCCAAGGCGAAGCTGTTCGCCGAAGACGCCGCGCCGCGTCCCAAGACGCTCGACGCGGTCAACGCGTTTCGTCGTTCGCGCCACGATCAATGGTTGGCGGGCGTGTGCGGCGGTCTCGCGCGTTCGACGGGTCTAGCGTCATGGATTTGGCGCGCGATTTTTTTGATCGGTCTTGTCTTTGGCTTTTTCACCGCCATTGTTTACATCGCGGTTTGGCTGCTCGTGCCCGAGGAATGAATCGGGGCGAAGCCGGTCCGCTTGAGCCTAAGGAAATTCATGTCACAAACATTTGACGTCGTGGTCGTGGGCGCGGGCCCAGGCGGCTACATCGCCGCGATTCGCGCGGCGCAGCTCGGTCTTAAGGTTGCGTGTATCGACGCGTGGAAGAACGCCAAGGGCGGCCCCGCGCCGGGCGGCACGTGCACCAACGTCGGCTGCATTCCGTCCAAGGCCTTGCTGCAATCGTCGGAGAACTTCGATCACGCGGGCCATGCGTTTGCCGCGCACGGCATCAAGGTCCAAGGGCTCGAGCTTGACCTACCGCAAATGCTCAAACGCAAGGACCAAGTGGTTGATCAAAACAACCAAGGCATCTTGTTCTTGTTCAAGAAAAACAAGGTCACCTTCTTCCATGGGCTGGGCGCGTTCAGCGGTAAGGCCGAAGGGGGTTACGAGATCAAGGTAACGGGCGCGAAGGACGAGACGATCGTGGCCAAGCACGTCATCGTCGCGACGGGCTCGAACGCGCGCGCGTTGCCCGGTGCGCCGTTCGACGAAGAGCGCATCCTCAGCAACGACGGCGCGTTGCGCATCAACGGCGTGCCGAAAAAATTGGGCGTGATCGGCGCGGGCGTGATCGGCTTGGAGATGGGCAGCGTATGGCGTCGCCTGGGCGCCGACGTCACGATCCTCGAAGGCTTGCCGCAATTCCTCGGCGCGGTGGACGAGCAAATCGCCAAGGAAGCGCACAAGATTTTTACCAAGCAAGGCTTGAAGATTCACTTGGGCGTGAAAGTTGGCGACATCAAAACCACCAAGTCCGGCGTGACGATCGCCTGGACCGACGCGCAAGGCGCCGCGCAAACGCTCGAGGTGGACCGGCTCATCGTATCAATCGGCCGCGTGCCGAATACGAACGGATTGAACGCCGATGCCGTGGGCCTCAAGCGCGACGAGCGTGGCTTCATCGTGGTGGATGAAGACTGCCGCACCAACCTGCCTAATGTGTGGGCGGTGGGCGACGTGGTGCGCGGCCCGATGCTCGCGCACAAGGCCGAGGAAGAGGGCGTGGCGGTGGCCGAGCGCATCGCGGGCAAGCATGGGCATGTCAACTTCGACACGATTCCCTGGGTGATCTACACCAGCCCTGAAATCGCCTGGGTCGGCAAGACCGAGCAACAACTCAAGGCCGAAGGCCGTGCGTATAAAGCGGGCAGTTTTCCGTTCATGGCCAATGGCCGCGCGCGCGCGTTGGGCGATACGATCGGCATGGTCAAGTTCATCGCCGATGCGAAGACGGACGAAATTCTCGGCGTGCACATGATCGGCCCGGTGGTGTCCGAGTTGATCTCGGAAGCCGTGGTCGCGATGGAGTTCAAGGCCTCGGCCGAAGATATCGGCATGATCTGCCACGCGCATCCGTCCTTGTCCGAGGCGACGAAGGAAGCCGCGCTCGCGGTCGCAGGTCGCACTCTTAACTTCTAAGTCGAGTAGACGTCATGTCACTTCCAGAGGGCGCCGCGGCGCCCTTTGCTTTGCACGGCACGAGCGAGACGCCACCGCCCACCGATGTGCTCGCGTTCTACGAGCAAGCACTCAAGGCACGCGGTTTTAAAAGCGATCCCGCGCAGTATCGCGCGGTCGAACGCTTGCAACGCATGCTCGAAGATTGGGTCGCGTTTAAACACGCGCGTCGCAACGCGTTTCTCAAACTCGTGAGCCGGCCCGAGTTGCCGCGCAGCGTGTATCTTTGGGGTGGAGTGGGGCGCGGCAAATCGTTTTTGATGGACGCGTTTTATTCGGTGGTGCCGGTGGTGCGCAAAACGCGCGTGCACTTTCACGAATTCATGCGCGGCGTGCATCGCGAGTTGGACGAACTCAAAGGTGTTCAAGACCCGCTCGACGAAGTCGCGCGCCGTACCGCGCGCAAGGTGCGCTTAATTTGCTTCGACGAGTTTCATGTCAGCGACATCGCCGACGCGATGATCTTGCATCGCTTGCTCGAACGCTTGTTCGACAACGGCGTCGCGTTCGTCATGACGTCCAATTACGAACCCAGCACGCTGTACCCCGATGGCTTGCATCGCGACCGCATCTTGCCGGCCATCAAACTCATCGAAGAACGTTTCGATGTTTTGAATGTCGATAGCGGTGTCGATTACCGCAAGCGCGTGCTTGAACAAGTGCAGGCTTATCACACGCCCTTGGGCGTGCAAGCCGATAAGGCCTTGCGTGTGGCATTCGCCAAGGTGGCCGAGGTGGGCGATGAAAATCCGGTGCTGCATATCGAGCATCGCGAGATTCGTTCGTTACGGCGCGCGGGCGGCGTGGTGTGGTTTGAATTCGCCACCTTATGCGGTGGCCCGCGTTCGCAAAACGATTACCTGGAAATCGCGTCGCAGTTTCATACCGTCGTGCTTTCGGGCGTGCCGTGCATGTCGGCCGCCATGCATAGCGAGGCGCGGCGATTTACTTGGTTGATCGACGTGCTGTACGACCAACGCGTCAAGCTCATCATGTCCGCCGAAGCGCCGCCCGATCAGCTTTACACCGAAGGCCGCATGGCGAATGAGTTTCAACGCACGGTCAGTCGCATCATTGAAATGCAAAGCCGCGAATACTTGGAAGCGCCACGGCGAATCGGTTAATGAACATCGCGAGTGTGGCAAGCTCGTCGTCTTAAATCGCTTATTAAATTTGACTCATGGATTCCGAAGAATTTAGCCAGGACGACTGGCGTCGGTTGTTACGCGCACTTGGCGAGGATCCATCGCGCCAAGGGTTGCTCGATACGCCAACGCGCGTCGCCAAGGCATGGGCGCATTGGACCTCGGGCTATCAACAAAACCCCGACGAAATTTTGAAGGTGTTTGAAGACGGCGCCGAGCGTTACAACGAATTGATCGTAGTGCGCGGTATTCCGGTGTACAGCCATTGCGAGCATCACCTCGCGCCGTTCTTTGGCACCGCCACCGTGGGCTATACGCCAAATGGTCGCATCGTCGGGCTTTCCAAGCTCACGCGATTGGTCGATTGCTTCGCCAAGCGCTTGCAAGTGCAAGAGCGCCTCACGATGCAAATCGCCGAAGCCCTCATGACGCATATGACGCCGCTTTCGGTCGGCGTGGTGATCCGCTGCCGCCATATGTGCATGGAAAGCCGTGGAATTCGCACGCCCGGCGAGGAAACCGTGACTTCGGCCTTGCTTGGCGAATTACAAACAAACTTAGGACTTCGCACCGAGTTCCTAGCGTTGGCGCGCGAGAAACATTAGGACTTATTTCTTGCGGGCCTGCGCGAGCAAGGCTTGGCAATTCGCGTCTTCGCCTGGCCCGGTTTCAATAAGGGGAATCAACGCGGCCAATGGCGTGATTAACCCCAATCCCACCGCTGCCGCGCCGCGCGCCAAGAGCGTGGTTTTATCCACCGAGAAGCGTGGCGCGCCAAAACTGCCCGCGAGATACAACGGTGCCCGAAGCACGGCGATGCTCACGTCCTTCGGTTTTGGGTCGAAGGTGAGCGAGAGCGTTTCGTTCGCGAAGTCGATCGTTCCGTGCCCATCGATGCGTGTGTCGTCGGTGTCCAGCACCAATTGCTCGCTCGTTGCTCGCCCCTCGCGAACATCGAATACCGCGACACCGCAGCGCAAGCGCGAACGTTGGTCACGACCGACTAAGTACTTAATAATTTCCGCGCCGTCCAAGCCAATCGCTTCAAGGAGCAGCGACGAGAGTTCACCTCCGGACGTGACAAGCTCGAGCTTGCCATTGGCGCCGCCCAGCATCGCGCCTACCGTGTCGCCATGGCTTGTTAAATCAAGTCGGCCGCCCAGCAAGCCAACGCTGTTCTTCGACCAATCCACGGTTGGAAATAATTCATTAAGTCGCAGCTTGCTAAAGCGGGTATCGAGCGCGACGCGATAAGGATGTTGACGCGCGTTCAGCGCGATGTTGCTCGTGATGTCGCCGCCCGCATAACCAAAGCGCAATGGCGTGAGTTTGAGTTGCCCTTCGTCGAGCGTTAGGCGCGCGGACAAATCATCGATGGCGAGCGCCTTGGGTCGCAGTATGCGTTTTGCGTTCAGCGTAACGTCCGCGTCGATGGCGTTGAGCTTGTCGGCGCGCAATGGCGTTGCGGGCAAGACTTTGCGATCGGGTGATTTCGCGTTGTCTTGCTTGTCCTTGCGC
>DASTRU010000236.1:0-8867 GCA_035761045.1 Burkholderiaceae bacterium
TCGTCGTTGATTTGATGTGCCATTGAAGCAAGGGCAATCCCAACGCGGCGGCCACTTCCTCGGCGAGCAAGGTTTTTCCGGTGCCGGGTTCGCCCTTGATCAACAACGGGCGTTGCAGCGTGACGGCGGCATTGACCGCCAATTGCAAATCGGGCGAGGCGACATAACGGGCCGAGCCATTAAAACGGGGCAACGAGGTCGACATAGCGAAAACCAGTGGAGGAATCGGGGGCAAGTAATGCTTCGTACTCTACGCGCGTGCGACATCAGACCGTCGGCAGTCGTATGAATTCAGCTAGAATCGCCGAGCTCTGGCGCCGTCGTTCGGCGCCATTTGATTATTCGCTCCTTGCCGATCCATGAAGATGACGTCTCACGCAGGAATCCTCGTCGCGCTATTGCTTGGCGCGAGCGCGGCGGTTGCGCAATCCCCGGCTCCTCAAGCGGCACCCGCCGCGCCGGCCGCGCAACCCGTTGGCGACCCGGTCGCGGGCCGCAATAAAGCAGCGATGTGCATCGGCTGCCACGGTATCGCCGGTTATAAAACCGCGTTCCCCGAGGTGTATCAGGTGCCTCGCATTGGTGGGCAAAACGCGGCTTACATCGTTTCGGCGTTACGTTCGTACGCGAACGGAGAACGCCGTCATCCCAGCATGCAAGGCGTTGCGAAGTCGCTGAAGGAACAAGACATGCTCGACCTCGCGGCGTATTACACCGCTCAAGGTTCGAAGAAGTGATGCAAAGGCCTTCCATGAAAACGATTCGCACTCTGTTGTCGGCCGTTGCATTAGCGGCCATGGCCACTGGCGCCCACGCGGGCGGTAACGCCGAGCGCGGCAAGGCGGCGGTTGAAAAGTACGCCTGCGCGTCATGCCACGGCGCCGATTTCAATACACCGAGCGACCCCGCGTATCCGCGTTTGGCCAATCAGCATCCGGATTACATCGAGCACGCGCTCAAGGGTTACAAGAACCCGACCAATCCGGCATTTGGTCGTCAAAACGCGATCATGCAAGGCTTCGCGGGCCAGTTGTCGGCGCAAGACATTAAGGACATCGCCGCGTACTTATCGAGCTTGCCTGGTCAGCTCGTCACCCGTAAGTAATCTTCAATACCGCCGGCCGCGTGGTGCTCAACCACGCAGCCCGGCGCGTCGCCGCACACATTCCACATAAGCCAAGCCGTCGGGCGGCTGTCCGCTGCGCTGCGCGGTCCATAGCATTTCGCCTAAGCATTCCATCGCGTCGTGATGCGCGTCGTGCAGCGATCCACGTCGCGCGGCCAAGGCATCGATAGCGGCGCGAATGCCCTTGGGCTGATCGATCGATATCTGCTCGGTTAGCGAAAGATGCATCGCCAAATGCAAGAACGGATTCGTCCGTCCTTGGTCGATCGAGTAATCACGCGCGAGCGCGTCGGCGACGAACTCGGGCTCGTATTCGGGGTGCTCGCGCATCCAGTCGGCGGCAATCGTTTCTAGCGGCGTGAGAATTTCGTTGGCTTGCGATTTGCGCCAGGTCTCGATGAAGAATTGCCGGACCTCGTCTCGATTGGGGTTGAACACGATTCGCTTTCCTGATGGTTAAGGCGCCCGGCGCTCCGCGCGCAACGCAAGCGCGAGTTCGGCGACGGCGCCCGCATAGAAGAAGCTGCGGTTGTATTGCGTGATCGCGAAGAAATTGGGCGTGGCGCAGCGATAGGCGGTGGGTTCATCGGGCGTTACGAGATCGACCACGCCGAGCGGACCGTTGTAGTTTCGATCGACCGCGCACGACATGCCCGCCTCGCGCAAATTGGCGTCTTCGTACGACGCGATGAGGTCGTGGGCGATCAACGGCTCGATCTGCGCGGACTCGCCTGTTAGGCGCGCCGAAAACCATACCGGCATGTCGCGCACCCAGCCGTGTTGAACGAGGAAGTTGGCGACGCTGCCGATCGCGTCGGTGGGCGTGTTGCGAAGGTCCACGTGGCCGTCGTTGTCGAAGTCCACCGCGAATGCGCGAATGCTGCCGGGCATGAATTGCGGCAAGCCGATCGCGCCCGCGTAACTCGACTTAAAGCTTTGCGGCTCGATGTTTTGTTCGCGCGCCAAGGCAAGCAGTTCCGCGAGTTGATCGCGAAAGAAGGCCGAACGATCGCGAGGCGCTTCGGTAGGCCAGTCGAACCCGAGGGTCGCGAGCACATCGAGCGCGCGGAAGTTGCCCTGCTGGCGGCCGTACAAGGTTTCGATGCCGATGATCGCGACGATGACTTCGGCGGGCACGCCCCATTTCGCTTCCGCGCGCGCGAGCGCGATGCGATGCGTGTCCCAAAACCGTTGTCCTTCGTTTAAACGCACGGGTTCAACGAAGCGTGAGCGGTAGGCCCGCCACGAGCGCTGCACGGTCGGCGACGTAGGCAGGATGAAGCGCGCCGCCTCGGGCGAGTAACGCGCTTGCGACAAGACAGCCTCGATCCGTTCCACCGGCATCGCTAATTGAAACGAGGTGTCGGCAATCCACGCCGCGACATCGCCACGCTGCGTGTAACGCGGTGCCTCGACCGAGCTTGGTTTGCCAGCGCCTTGAGACGACGCGGCATGAGCGGAAGCAAACATCAAACAGACCGCGAGCGCGGCAATTCGAGCGTATCGATGCATCGGGAGAGGTGTCGCAAGGCCGAGCGGTCGAGCGTCGGCGATCGGTAACGTAATGCAATGAGCGCGTCGAGCACGCGGATAACTTCGCTGCTTCGATCGCCGTTCATTGCCCGCGTGATTCGTGCCCGGTATTGTGCCGGACCCTCATGCGCGTCACGCACGATTCCCGCACGAGATAAGCGTCGTTCGAATCGTGTGTACACGCGAAGCCACGGGTCGCGGGGCTGGCGTTGGATGAGCAGTAAGGCGGTCATCGCGGCGCTTAGTACGGCGACGACGCCGAGCGCGGCGAGCATCAAATCGCGCCACCCTACTTGCGGGACGCCGAGGCGTTCGAGTAAGTCGCGCTGTGCTTCGGCGTTGTAGCCGAGCACCCATTGGTTCCAAGCGTTTTCCAAAGCGTCCCAGCGATACCGTAATTCGCGCCACGCGCGCATCGCGCCGCCTTCGTGGTCAAGCGTGAAGAAACCGGGTAGACCTTGCGGCTGCGCGAACGCGCGTTGCGCGCCGCGTTCGATGCGCGACGGCGAGACGGCGGCGGTCGGGTCCACGCGCACCCAGCCGCGTTCGTCGCCCAGCCATACCTCCGCCCAGGCGTGCGCGTCGCGTTGACGCACTTCGAGATAACCGTCGATCGGATTGAGTTCGCCGCCTTGGTACCCCGTGACCACGCGCGCGGGAATATCCAAGGCGCGCATCAACACGACGAACGACGACGCGTAGTGCTCGCAAAAACCGGCGCGGGTATCGAATAAAAATTCGTCCACGCTATGCGTGCCGAGCGTGGGCGGCTGCAGGGTGTAGCGAAACGGTTGCTCGCGAAACATGGCGAGCACGGCTTGCAAGAGCACGAGCGGGTCGTCGCCGTGCTTGTGCCGGAAATCGAGCGCGAACTGAAAGGTGCGCGGATTGAACCCGGGCGGCAATTCGACCCATTCGCGCAACGACATGGGTGTTTCGGCCGGTGCCAATCGGTAGCGGGTCGTGGCGCTTGCGCGCACGAGGGTGCGTTCGCGTATGGCGCGGTTTGCGACGAAGATGGCGTCGGGCGCGACGCGAGCCTCCAAGGGGCGCGCGGTGCCCAGGAGCTGCGGAGCGGCGGTGGGTATTTCGAGCAAGGGCAACCATGGGCGGCCATGCGGCTCGAGCGTGGCGGTGTAACGCACCGGCGCGCTCAGCGGATACACCACCGTGACGGGCGCCGGCGTTCCGAGCGGTCGGTTGTTCTCGCGCCATGTTCGTCCGTCGAAGCCGCCGAGCACGAGAGTGCGCCAATACAACTGCGAGGCGGGCGGCACGGCGTCGTCGAAACGCGCGCGAAAGGCGATCGCGTCCGATTCGACGAGTTGACTGATCGACCCTGGCGCCATCGTGTCCGACAAGCCCGTGCCCGCTTGCGCCGCATTGCTCGGCGAGCCCCACAACGGACCTGGCACGCGAGGAAACAACACGAACATCGCAAGCATGATGGGAGCCGCGTACGCCAAGAGCCGTCCGGCCGTGCGCAGCGCGAACCCGAGTCGGGGTGCGGGCGCGTCACCCGCATCGC
The DNA here is from genome assembly GCA_035761045.1 of Burkholderiaceae bacterium. Lineage (GTDB taxonomy): Bacteria > Pseudomonadota > Gammaproteobacteria > Burkholderiales > Burkholderiaceae_E > DASTRU01. The sequence goes on from DASTRU010000236.1 coordinate 4,188, forward strand.
CATGAAGATGATGACCCACGAGCGCGGCGAGCAACGCATACGTACCCACGGCGACGAGCAGCGCATCGAGCATCGTCTGCGCGTACAAGAACTGGCACAGCGCGAGGAAGAAGCCAAGGAAGATGACGACGAACACGTCCCGGCGCGCCTGCATTTCAAGCAGCTTCACGCACATCAGCATCACGAGGAGAGTGACGCCCGCTTCGCGGCCGAGCACGGTGCCATAGACCAGCACGGTGGCCGAGGCGACCGCGGTGGCGACAAGCGTTAACACCCATCGATGCGGGCGGCCATGTCCACGGCTGATCATCCAAAGCTTCACCGCGAACGCCGTGACCGTGATCGCGCTTGCCCACAACGGTAAATGCCCCAGATGCGGCGCGACGATGCACGCCACGGCCGCCAGCAGCAACAAGGTGGCGAGCCCATCGGCTCCAAGATTTCGCAACCAATGTCGCCAGCGCGATGCGTGAGTCATGGTCGTGCAAGCGCCAGTCGCGCGAGGCAGGTGTTGCGATGCGCGTCGCCACGCGCGAGCTCCACCACCTCGTTGTCGATGCGCAATCCGTAATCCAGTCCCGCCGCGTGCGCCGCCAGTACCCACGCGGTGAGTCGCGCAATACGGCCTTCGCGGCCGAGCGAGGCGGGCGTTTGCGCGATGTCGAGCCAGAGTTCGCCGGTGGCGCTGCCTTCGAGTTGCTTGCTCGCTAGCCGCTCTCCGCCCGAACGCGCGTAGGCCTTCCACGCGATGAGTCGAGGCGCATCGCCCGCCGAGTACGGGCGCAAGGCGGCGACGGCGTCTTGCCCGTGGCCGCCCGCGCCATCGTCGCGGCCGTACGTGGGATCTTGCGGCAAGGCCGGCGCGGCCGCTTCGGGCGCGGGGTACACCAAGCACCGCGCATCGGGCTGCCAGTACGACCACGCGCGCCACAACCCCAACGGGTACACCGTGTCGATCGTGATGCGCGGCGCCGTTTGCCAGCCACGCTTGGTCGACGCGCAACTCGTGGTCGCTCGGCGCGCCGCGCGTTTACCGACGTGCAGTACCGCTTCGTGCAACTCGTCGCGCAATCGCACGGCGTAGCGCGGTCGGCCGCGCGTATCGGCGAGTTCGATCTCGAACGCGATGGTTTCCCCCGCGAACACCGGCTCGGCGCGCACGGCGGCCAGCCGCAGACCCGCGAGATTGGCGAACGTCATGTGCAAGCCCGCCCACGCGGCGGCGCCAATGAGAAACGTCAGCAAATAACCCAGACTTAGCTGGTAATTCATCGATGCGATGAGCAGTGCAAGCAAGGTGACCACGAACGCCAACCCGCCGCGCGTGGGCAAAACGAAGATGCGCCGGTGATGCAAGATGGCTTCGCGCTCGGGTCCGCGGTCATGAAAGAGCCATCGCGCGACGCGCGTTTCACGCATCGCCGCCCAATGCACGCGCGTGTTGCCGATTAAGGGGCTCATGCGTGCTTCAACGATCGACCGGCACGCCTCGCACCCATTGCGCGATCGCCTCGCGAATTTGCAACGGCTTGGCGTGCGCCGATGCCGCCGGACGCAAGCGATGTACCGCGACGGCTGGCAAGACGGCTTGCACGTCGTCGGGCAACACATGATCGCGGCCTTCGATCAACGCCCACGCGCGCGCGGCATGCAACAACGCGAGCGTGGCGCGCGGGCTCAAGCCTTCCGCGAACATGCGTCCGTCACGCGAAGCATCGACGAGCCGTTGCAGGTAATCGATCAACGCCGGGCTGGCTTGCAACGATCGCGCCACCGCGCGCAACGCGGCCAATTGCGCGGGCGCGATCGTCGCCGTCATGCGCGCGAGCAGCGCGCGGCGGTCTTCGCCCATCAGCAAAGCGCGCTCGGCCTCGCGGGTTGGATAGCCGAGCGAGATGCACATCAGAAACCGATCAAGCTGCGACTCGGGCAGCGCGAACGTGCCAATCTGCGTGAGCGGGTTTTGCGTGGCGATGACGAAGAACGGATCGGGCAACGGCCGCGTTTGCCCGTCGACGCTGACTTGGCGTTCCTCCATTGCTTCGAGCAGGGCGCTTTGCGTTTTTGGCGAAGCGCGATTGATTTCGTCGGCCAACAACACCTGCGAAAACACCGGGCCCGGATGAAACACGAAGCGCTGCGTTTCACGGTCGAAGATCGAGGTGCCGATGACATCCGACGGCAACAAGTCGCTGGTGAATTGCACGCGCGAGAACCGCAGGCCCAAGGCCGTTGCAAGCGCTTGCGCGAGCGTGGTTTTGCCCACGCCTGGCACGTCCTCGATCAATAAATGCCCGCCAGCGAGCAAACACGCTAGGCATTCGCGGATTTGCAAGGGCTTACCGATCACGATGCGCCCGATTGCTTGCGCGACGTCGGCGATCAACGCGCGTGCTTGATCAAACGACAGCGCGGAAATCGTGGTGGTATCGGGCGGAAGATCGGACGCGCGCATGAACAAGAGCCTCACATCGAAAAGACGACGGGTGTTGGTTCGAATTGTGCTCCGCGAGGTTCCCCATGCAGTAAGCAATCCAGCGCAAACGTGAACGAATTTGCCCACGCGCCCTCATAAAAACACTTGCCATAGAACGAACGATCGTGCTATTTCATGCTTATGACGCCGCCTATAATCGCCAAGCCGTCCGATGCCTTCGCGTTCGATGACGTGTTCTCGCGCAACCTCCGGCGTCGGCTCTCACACACAACACCCCCGATGGAACGAGCATGAAAATTTTGGTGCCGGTCAAGCGCGTGGTCGATTACAACGTCAAGGTCCGAGTCAAGTCCGACCAGTCCGACGTGGATATCGCCAACGTCAAGATGTCGATGAATCCGTTCGACGAAATCGCGATCGAAGAAGCCGTGCGGCTCAAGGAAAAAGGCGTGGCGACCGAGGTCGTGGCGGTTTCGTGCGGCGTTTTGCAATGCCAGGAAACCTTGCGTACCGCGATGGCGATCGGCGCCGATCGTGCGGTGCTGGTCGAAACCGACGCGAAGCTCGAACCACTCGCGGTCGCCAAACTGCTCGCCGCCGTCGTCGCCAAGGAGCAACCGCAACTCGTCATCCTCGGCAAGCAAGCGATCGATGACGACGCGAACCAAACCGGTCAAATGCTCGCGGCCTTGCTCGATTGGCCGCAAGCCACCTTCGCATCGAAGGTCGAGATCGCCGATGGCCAAGCCACGGTCACGCGCGAAATCGATGGTGGACTCGAAACCTTGGCCGTGACGTTGCCCGCCATCGTCACCACCGACTTGCGCTTGAACGAACCGCGCTTCGTCACGCTGCCCAACATCATGAAGGCGAAGAAAAAGCCGCTTGAAAACATCAAGCCGGCCGACTTGGGCGTGGACCCCGCGCCGCGTTTGTCCATCGTCAAGGTGGCCGATCCGCCTGAGCGCAAGGCCGGCATCAAGGTGCCCGATGTCACCACGCTCGTGGACAAGCTTCGCAACGAAGCCAAAGTGATTTAACCGGAGAATTCGAATGGCAGCTTTAGTCATTGCCGAACACGACAACACGACGCTGCGCGCGTCCACGCTCACCACCGTTACCGCCGCGCTCAAGTTTGGCGCCGAGGTGCATGTGTTGGTCGCGGGTGCCGCGTGCGATGGCGTCGCGCAGGTCGCTTCGCAAATCGCCGGTGTTACCAAGGTACTCGTGGCCGATGGCCCCGCGCTTCAAGACGGGCTCGCGGAAAACGTCGCCGCGCAAGCGCTTGCGATCGCCGGCCAATACGAACAAATCCTGTTGCCCGCGAGCGCCTTCGGCAAGAACGTCGCGCCGCGCATCGCCGCCAAGCTCGACGTGCAGCAAATCTCCGACATCATCGCGGTCGAATCGCCCGACACCTTCGTGCGGCCGATGTACGCGGGCAACGTGATCGCCACGGTCAAGTCGGCCGATAAGGTCAAGGTCATCACCGCGCGGACGACGGCATTCGATCCCGCCTCCGCCACTGGGGGCAGCGCGAGCGTCGAGAAGATCGCGGCGGTGACGGATTCGGGTAAATCGCGCTTCGTGCGTCGCGACGTGGCGACGAGCGCGCGTCCCGAACTCACGGCCGCGAAGGTGATCGTCTCCGGCGGTCGCGGCTTGGGTTCGGCCGATGCGTTCAAGCTGCTCGAACCCTTGGCCGATAAGCTCGGCGCCGCGATGGGTGCGTCACGCGCGGCGGTGGACGCGGGCTATGTGCCCAACGATTGGCAAGTCGGGCAGACCGGCAAGATCGTCGCGCCCCAGTTGTATATCGCGGTGGGTATTTCGGGCGCGATTCAACATTTGGCCGGCATGAAGGATTCGAAAGTGATCGTCGCGATCAACAAGGATCCCGAAGCGCCGATTTTCCAAGTGGCCGACTATGGTTTGGTCGGCGACTTATTCGAAGCGGTGCCGGAACTCACCGCGAAAATCTAAGCGGCCATCATTAACCACGGGGTGCGACAAGCACCCCGTTGTGTTTGGAGACGACGATGACGTATCGAGCACCTCTTAAGGACATGATGTTCGTGCTGCGCGACCTAAGCGAGCTTGAGCGCATCGCCGCCTTGCCCGGCTTCGAGAATGCCGACGCCGAAACCGCGCAAGCCGTGCTCGAAGAATCGGCGAAGCTATGCGAGCAAGTGCTGGCGCCGTTGAACGTGGAGGGCGATCGCCATCCGAGCGCCTGGCGGGAC
>DASTRU010000237.1:0-9541 GCA_035761045.1 Burkholderiaceae bacterium
TAGCGGCTTGCAACTTAACGCACAAGAGATTGGCAACGCGTTATACGGGTTGCAGAACATGCGAGACAGCGAGCCGGTGCAAGCGGTGCTTAAGGCGATGGTGCCGCAGCTAAGCCGTAGCGACTTGCGACTAGAGGCTCAGCACATTGGTAATGCGTTATACGGCTTGCGGAACATGCAAGCCGGCACGCAAATACGGCGGTTGTTAACAGCATTCAATGAGCTGATTGATAGAGGAGGTTTGCGTTTTTATAGCAACCGCAATATCTCAACTGACATCTGTCTCGCCGAGAGCCTTCATTCATTGCGCCCTCATATTCAAACACCGGAAGCCCAAGAGTTAGCACGCAAACTCTTTGTGCAGGCCAGACGCGAGCATTTGCAACCCTCCACCGCCATTCGCCATTCTGATGATGTGGACCGTGTATTACTGCGTGTCTTACGGCCAGAACTGCTAGGTGTGGACAGGCGCATTGCGGGACGACAAAAGCTAGACCTGCATGGCTGCTCGCATGCACTAGGGCAAACTGCCGGTCGTTTATTCCTCAACGAGTGGCACGCAACCGCCACGGCGCCCCTTACGGTGGTGTTTGGGCGTGCATCCCACAACCAAGCGAACGAAGGCCGAATGCGAGCGGTTGTAGAGCAGCTCGCAAGCACCGAGTTCGCGCACCTCAACTGGGGGCCGTGGGAGGTGGGCTCCGTCACCGTCACGCCCCCCAACGTGTCGCGTAACCACTAACGCCTAAGCCGCCCTTGCAAAAACTCACCCAGGATGCGCGCGGTATGCGACTGGCCTGGGTGAGCCATCAACTGCTCGGGCGGCCCCATGCCCACCAACGCACCGCCTCGGTGTCCGCCTTCGGGGCCGAGGTCGACAATCCAGTCGGCCTCGGCGATCAGGTCGAGGTCGTGTTCGATCACGACCACGGTGTTGCCGGCTTCCACGAGTTTGTGCAGCACGCGGATGAGCTTTTCCACATCGCTCATATGCAAGCCTACGGTGGGTTCGTCGAGCACGTACAAGGTATGCGGCGGTTTTTGCCCGCGGCGGGTGACGTCGTCGCGCACCTTGGCTAGCTCGGTGACGAGCTTGATGCGTTGCGCTTCGCCGCCCGAGAGCGTGGGGCTGGGTTGGCCAAGCGTGAGGTAGCCCAAGCCAACGTCTTGCAAGAGCTTGAGCGCGTGCTTGAGCTTGACGTGGGCGCTGAAGTATTCGACCGCTTCGTCCACATTCATCGCGAGCACGTCGCCAATGCTTTTGCCGCGCATCTTCACTTCCAACGTTTCGCGGTTGAAGCGCGCGCCTCGGCAGGCGTCGCACGGCACTTTCACGTCGGGCAGGAAGTTCATTTCGATCGTGCGCATGCCTTGGCCTTCGCACACCGCGCAGCGTCCGCCGTTGGTGTTGAACGAGAAGCGCGAGGCGGTGTAGCCGCGTAGCCGCGCGTCTTGCGAGTCGGCGAACAGTTTGCGGATTTCGTCCCAAATGCCGATGTAGGTGGCCGGGCACGAGCGCGGCGTTTTGCCAATCGGCGTTTGGTCGACTTCGAGCACGCGGTCGATCGCTTCCAGGCCGTCGATCGCGTCGCAGCCGGTTGGCGCCGTGTCGCGCTTGGCGACGATGGCGCGCGCGTTGTCGTGCAAGACGTCGCGCGCGAGCGTGGATTTGCCGGAGCCCGAAACGCCCGTCACCACGGTCAATCGCGCGAGCGGTAACGCGACATCCACGCTTTGCAGGTTGTGCAGCGACGCGCCTTGGATCGTGATGCGCGGTGCGTCGTCGGCCACTAGGCGCCGTGGCTGGAGCGGATGAATCAGCGGTTGATGCAAGAACCGCGCGGTGACCGAACGCTCGCCATGCAATTGCTCGGCCGTGCCTTGCGCGACGATTTCACCGCCGAGCACGCCCGCGCCCGGGCCGATGTCGATGACGTGGTCGGCGCGCCGAATCGTGTCTTCGTCGTGTTCGACGACGATCAGCGTATTGCCCTTGGTGCGCAGTTTTTCGAGCACGTCGAGCAGCATGCGGTTGTCGCGCGGATGCAGGCCGATGGTGGGTTCGTCGAGGATGTAGCACACGCCTTGCAGGTTGGAGCCCAATTGCGCGGCCAGCCGAATGCGCTGCGCCTCGCCGCCCGAGAGCGTGGGCGCGGCGCGGTCGAGCGCGAGGTAATCCAGCCCCACCTCGCGCAAGAACGCGAGCCGCGAGCGGATTTCGGGCAGTAGGTCGCGCGCGATGTCGAGTTCGCGGCCCGAAAGCGTGATGCGGTCCAGCTCGCGTTCGAGTTCTTCCACCGGCATGGCGCTGAGTTCGGCGATGGACCGTTCGCGAAACCGCACCGCCAAGGCGGTCGGGTTCAAGCGTTGGCCGGCGCACGCGGGGCAGGGCTCGTCGGTGTAGCCCTCTTCTTCGTCGAGCGCGTCGGCGGCGGCTTCGGCCGCGTCGCGCCACGAGCCTTCGCTTGCACGTTCGCGCTCTTGCGCTTCGTCGTACTTAAAGCCGTGCAGGCGCAAGCCCGTGCCATAGCAGCCCGTGCACCAGCCGTGCTTGCTGTTGTAGCTGAACAGGCGCGGGTCAAGCTCGGCGAAACTCGCGCCGCACGAGGGGCAGGCGCGCTTGGTGGAAAACATCAGTTCTTCCAGCGGGTAATGCAAGCCGGTGCTTTCATCGGCGCGCACCGCGGTTTCAAGATCGTCGAGATTGCTGACGACCTTGACGAAGCCCTTGCCGGTGTCCAAGGCCGCGCGCAAGCCTTCGCGCACCTCGTTTTCGTTGTCGGGCGTGACGCGTACATCGGCGACCGGCAACTCGATGTTGTGTTCGCTAAAGCGATCAAGCCGAGGGAATTTGGCGGTCGGTACAAACACGCCGTCCACGCGCAAATGCGTATGGCCGCGCGCGAGCGCCCATTTGGCCAAGTCGTTGTAAACGCCTTTGCGATTGACGACGAGCGGCGCGCACAAGCCCACGCGCTGACCACGAAAGTCCCGCATCAAGCGTTGCGCGATGAGGTCGAACGATTGCGACTCCACCGCGACATCGCAATTCGGGCAATGCTGGGTACCGAGCTTGACGTAGAGCAAGCGCAGGAAGTGATAGATCTCGGTCAACGTCGCGACCGTGCTTTTACGGCCGCCCCGGCTCGTGCGTTGTTCGATCGCGACCGTGGGCGGAATGCCGTGAATCGCGTCCACGTCGGGCCGGCCTTGCGGCTGCACGATAGAACGCGCGTAGGCGTTGAGTGATTCGAGATACCGCCGTTGTCCTTCGGCGAACACGATGTCGAACGCCAAGGTGGATTTGCCCGAGCCCGACGGGCCCGTGACCACCGTGAACTTCTCGCGCGGGATTTCGACGTCGATGTTTTTAAGGTTGTGCTCGCGCGCGTGGTGAATGCGAATCGCGTCGTGCGCGGCGCGGCGGCGGGCGTGCAACACGCTTTGCAACGACGGGCCCGCGTCGCCATAGGCGGCCATGGGTTCTTGCGCGACGAGCGCGGCGGCGGGCGCGGGTGCCTCGCCCTCGAACCCAAGGGCGCGTTCGTACTCCGCCAGCTCGCGGCCGGTATGCGAGGCGGCAACGTTCTTCAGTTCATTCGGCGTGCAGGCAGCCACGATGAGGCCGCCCGCGTCGCCGCCTTCGGGGCCTAAGTCAATCGCCCAATCGGCGGCGCGAATCACGTCGAGATTGTGTTCGATGACGACCAGCGTATGGCCCGCCTTCAGCAGCTTGCTAAACGCGCGCAAGAGTGTGGCCACGTCGTCGAAATGCAAGCCGGTGGTGGGCTCGTCGAACAAAAACAATTTGCCTTTGACGGCCAGGCCTTCGGTCTTGGTCGCGCGTTTGCCTCGGCTTGCGCCGCCCGGAAACGCGGCTTCGGCCAAATGGCCGGCGAGCTTGAGCCGTTGCGCCTCGCCGCCCGACAAGGTGGGCACGGGCTGGCCGAGCTTGAGGTACTCCAAGCCCACGTCGGCCAAGGGCCGCAAGCCGGCGAGCACGGCGGGTTCCTCGGCGAAGAAGGCGATGGCTTCGCTTACCGTCATGTCGAGCACGTCGGCGATGGAGGCGTGGCGGAACTTGCCGTTCGCGTCGGTGCTCGCGACGAGCACTTCCAAGGTTTCGGCGCGATACCGGCGGCCGTCGCAATCGGGGCAGCGCAAGTACACGTCGGAAAGGAATTGCATTTCCACGTGTTCAAAGCCGGTGCCGCCGCACGTGGCGCAGCGGCCATCGCCGGAGTTGAAGCTGAACATGCCGGCGGTGTAGCCACGCGTTTTGGCTTCGGGCGTGCGCGCGAAGACTTCGCGAATCGCGTCGAACGCGCCGACGTAACTCGCGGGATTGGAGCGCGTGGTTTTGCCAATCGGCGATTGATCGACGAGCACCACGTCTTCAATCTGCTCGACGCCGCGCAACGCCCGATACGTGCCCGCCGCGTCCGACGGCTTGCCGAAGGCTTTGAGCAACGCGCCGTGCAGCACGTCTTGCACGAGCGTGGATTTGCCCGAGCCCGACACGCCGGTGATCGCGACGAAATGGCCGAGCGGAACGCGCACATCCACGTCGCGCACGTTGTGCAAATTCGCGCCTTCGAGTTCAAGCCACGCCGTGTTGGCGTCGGGCGCGCGATGGCCGCGTTCGTCGTCGAAGGCCACGCGCTTGCGGCCCGCGAGATACGCGCCCGTCAGCGTCGGCGCGCGGCGCGCTTCGTCGGCCGTGCCTTGAAACACGAGCTGTCCGCCGCGTTCGCCCGGGCCTGGGCCGATGTCGATGATGCGGTCGGCCGCGAGCATGACTTGCGGATCGTGCTCGACCACGACGAGCGTATTGCCCGCGTCGCGCAAGCGATGCATGACGCCGATGATGCGGTCCATGTCGCGCGGATGCAGGCCGATCGACGGTTCATCCAACACGAACAAGGTGTTGACGAGCGACGTGCCCAAGGCGGTGGTCAGGTTGATGCGCTGAACCTCGCCGCCCGACAGCGTGCGGCTTTGCCGATCGAGCGTGAGATAACCAAGCCCCACCTCGCACAGAAAACGCGAGCGCGCGCGCAGCTCGTCCATCAACATCTCGGTGGCTTCGTCCAACGCGCCTTCGAGTTCAAGCGTGTCCACGAAGCGCGCAAGGCGCTCGATTGGCACGTTCATCAAATCGAAAATCGTGAGCCCGGGCAGGGCGGCGAGTTGCGCGTCGCTCCAGTCGCATTGCATCGGCTTGAAGCGTTGGTAGGCGCCGAGGGCGTCGTCGGCTTGCGATTTACCGCCCACGCGCCACAACAAGGCGTCGGGCTTCAAGCGCGAGCCGCCGCAGGTTTCGCACACGGTGTAGCTGCGGTATTTCGAGAGCAGCACGCGAATGTGCATCTTGTACGCGCGGCCTTCGAGCCATTGAAAAAACCGCCGCACGCCATACCAAATGCCGGGCCATGAAACGTCCCAATTCACGAACGCCGGATCGCCTTCGAGCACCCATTGTTTGTGCTCCTCGCTGAGTTGCTGCCAGGGCACATCGACGGGCACGCGGTATTTGGCGGCGGACTTCAGCAAGTCTTGCTGGGCTTCGCGATAGCTCTCGGTTTGCCACGGCTTGATCGCGCCGTCGCGCAACGACTTACGCTCATCGGGCACCACGAGGTTGAAGTCGATGCCAATCGTGCGGCCAAAGCCACGACACGCCTCGCACGCGCCGAGCGGGGAGTTGAACGAAAAATGCGACGGTTGAACATCGCCGTAATGAATGTCGCAGTCGGCGCAATGCAAGTCGGTGCTAAAGCGGCTGACGATCTCGGGCCGGTCTTCGCCGTCGTTCGGCAGGTAATGCACGGCGAGCCGGCCTTGGCCCATGCGCAACGCGGCCTCGATGGCTTCCACCACGCGCGCGCGGTCGGCATTGCCCAGGCGAAAGCGGTCTTGCACGACGTCGAGCACCTGGCCGTTGCTCGTCTCGCGTTGCGCGAGCACGCGCGTATAGCCTTGCGCTTCGAGGAATTGCCGAATCTCGGCCTCGCCAAAATTCGCGGGTACTTGCACGGCGAAGCTCACCAGCACGCGCGGGTCGCCGAGGTGTTCGGCGCGCGCGGTCATCGCGTCGAAGATGGACTCCGGCGTATCGCGTTGCACCGGTCGCGCGCAATGCCGGCAATGCAAATGCGCGGCGCGCGCGAACAACAGCTTGAGGTGATCGTTCAGCTCGGTCATCGTGCCGACGGTGCTGCGCGACGTACGAACCGGATTGGTCTGATCGATCGCGATCGCCGGTGGCACGCCTTCGATGCGGTCGACCTGCGGCTTATCCATGCGATCGAGAAACTGCCGCGCGTAGGCCGAAAAGGTTTCGACGTAACGGCGTTGGCCTTCGGCGTACAAGGTGTCGAACACCAGGGAGCTTTTGCCCGAGCCGCTCACGCCCGTCACGACGATGAGTTCGTTGGTCGGTAAGTCGAGATCCAGATTCTTCAGATTGTTTTGCCGCGCGCCGCGAATACGAATCGTGGCGGTATCGAAGGAAGACGAGCCATCCATGCGTTGTGGAAGTTTTCAGGGAAGGAAAAAGGAGTGGGCGCCAAGCTTAGACCGACGCGGCGCGCCAAATGAGCTTGGGCTTAACGAGTTGACTGAGCATTGGGCATCACATCATCAATAACGTTCGAAAACTTTCGCGCGTTTGGGGTTTGTCTATCGAGACTTCGGTGACGGCGCGATGAACGCATACCCTTGCCGCCGCACCGTAGCGATCCACGGATGCTCCGCCGACGCCTCGCGCAGCTTCTTGCGTAGCCGCGCGATTTGCACATCCACCGCGCGTTCGAGCGGCGCGTAATCGTTGAGCCGGGCGACTTGCGCCAGGGCGTCGCGCGTGAGCACCACGCCCGGCCGCCGCGCGAGCGCGACCAGCAACCGAAACTCGATGGCGCTAAGGGCGATCTCAACATCGCCCACCTTGAAGGTTCGCGCGGTGAAGTCGAGGACCGCGACGCCAAAATCAAAGCGCGGCGCGCTGGCGGCGCTGCCTTCAAAACGGCGCAAGGCCGCGCGAACGCGGGCGACCAAGTCGCGCGGATCGATGGGTTTGGATGCGATGTCGTCGGCGCCCGATTCGAGCAGCGGTTGCGCGTCGCGTGCGTCAGGGGACGCGGTCAACACGATGACGAGCGGCGGCTCGGGACACGCGCGCAACGCACGCAGCACGTCGAGACCGTTGCGCTCGTGCGATTGAATGCTCAACAGCACGAGCGCCGGCGGCGACGCGAGCACGTGACGCACGCCGTCTTGCATGGCGTGGACGCATTCGGCGCGGATCCCATCGCGCTCCACCAATTGAACGAGCGCGTGCGCGTCGTCGTGATTGGCGTCGATGACGAGCACGCGTGGCGCATCAACGGCGCGCGGAATGAAATCGCCGCCAGCGGTCATCGATCGGGTAGCGGTATGAATTCGGTTTCGCCCGGCACGTGGCCCATGGATTGGCCGCGCCATCGCGTCTTTGCGTCCTCGATCAACGCGCGGTCGGTCGCGACAAAGTTCCACCACACATGCCGTTCACCGTCGAGCGCGGCGCCGCCAATCAACATCAAGGTCGCGTCGCTGTCGCAAGTCACGCCCGGCGTGGTACCTGGCGCAAGCACGGCCAGGTTGCGCGCTGGAACGGTTTGGCCATCGATCCGTACATCGCCATGAACGACATACAGCGCGCGTTCGTCGTGCTCGTCGGGCAGCTCGAACGCGCTGCCCGAAGGCGCGTCGATCGCGGCATACAAGGTGGGCGACATAACGGGCGTTGGCGAATGGTGGCCAAGAAAATGACCAGCGATGACGCGCACGTGAACGCCTTGATGATCGAACGCTGGCAGATCGGTGGCGCGAACATGGGTAAAGCTTGGTCGACCGCGCTCGTGTTCGCGCGGCAGGGCCAGCCAGGTTTGAATGCCGTGCAACGTCATCCGTCCGTCGCGGTCTTCCGGCGCGGTGCGTTCGGAATGCACGATGCCGTCGCCCGCCGCCATCCAATTCACCGCGCCCGGTTCGATGCGCTGAACCGTACCCAAACTGTCTCGATGCATGATCGCGCCCGCAAATAAATACGTGACCGTGGCCAAGCCAATGTGCGGATGCGGCCGCACGTCGATGCCCTGGCCGGGCTCGAAGGTGGCTGGTCCCATGTGATCGAAAAAAACAAATGGACCGACGAAGCGCGGTTGATCGGCCAACGGCGGTCCGGGTAACAATCGGCGGACCGTGAATCCGCCGAGATCCTTCACATGAGGTGCGAGTAATTGCATGACGACCACCGAAAAGAAGAGAGTGAAGCCGGCGCCGGTATAATTCGCGGCTTTTCGCCGGCGGCTGCAAGCAAGCGCCGGTCCCGTCTGTTTTTTCCCGGAGTCAATCGCCATGGCCGATCGCAACCGTACCCGCCGCAACACGCTTGAGCGCCGCTGCCTCGGCAAAGCGTTCAAACGCTTATTTGCCGGCGCATCGAAGCAAACTTTCAAAATGCTCGAGAAGATCAAGAAGAATTGATCGACCGAACGTTTTTAAAAAACCAAGGGCCGCCTCGCGCGGCCCTTGTCGTTTCTTGCGTGGTTACAGGCTCTTGGCTTCGAAGGTGTTGCATGCGTCAAGACGGCCACTCTCGAAGCCGCGCATGAACCAGCGTTTACGCTGGGCCGACGAGCCGTGTGTGAAAGACTCAGGCACCACATACCCCTGCGTTTGCTTTTGCAAGGTGTCGTCGCCAATCGCGGCGGCGGCGGTCAAGGCTTCGTCCACGTCGCCGGCTTCAAGCCAGTTCCGATTGGCCTGACTGCGATGGCCCCATACGCCAGCGAAGCAATCGGCTTGCAATTCAAGTCGTACCGACATCGCGTTGAATTGCGTGTCGCTGACCCGGCTGCGCATGCGGTCGAGCCGATCGGTAATGCCCAACAGGTTTTGCACATGGTGTCCGACTTCATGCGCGATGACATACGCCTGCGCGAAATCGCCCGGCGCGCGAAACCGGTCGCGCAATTGTTGGTAGAACCGCAAGTCGATGTAGATGCGTTGATCGCCCGGGCAATAAAACGGCCCGGCCGCTGCTTGGCCCAACCCGCACGCGGTGGTGGTGCGGCCGGTGAACAGCACGAGCTTGGGCTCGCGGTACTGGCCGCCGTTTTCGCGAAACACGTCGCGCCAGGTGTCTTCGGTATCGGCGAGCACGGTGGCGACGAAGCGCGCCATCGTGTCGTCGGCGGGCGGCTTGTGCGCGGGCGGAGATTGCACCGGCGCTTGAATCGAAACCGGCGAGCCACCGCTGAGTAAGCCAAGCAAGGTCAGGGGATTGATGCCCAATACCCAACCACCAATGAGCGCGACGACGATCGTGCCGATGCCGATGGAGCGACCGCCAAAGCCCAATCCACCAAAACCGCCAAAGCCCCCGCCGTCGCCCCGGCGATCTTCGATGTTGTCGCTTTCGCGTCCGCCTTCCCAACGCATGACTTGTCCTCCTTGTAAGCCGAACTACTTGATTTTGGGCGCAGCTTACGTGCCCCGC
>DASTRU010000238.1:0-2474 GCA_035761045.1 Burkholderiaceae bacterium
CGCTTAAAAAGCGAGCCGCGGTGTCGTCGTCTCTTGTGCGGGCGAATGGCGGCAAGCTTCGCCAAATCAATTTGCCGTAGGGCCGGGTGACAAGGCGTGTATCGCCAATCATCAGCACGCCACGATCGGTTTCGCTGCGAATCAATCGGCCAGCGCCTTGTTTGAGCGAGATCACCGCGGCGGGCACTTGATGCTCCATGAAAGGATTACCGCCCTCGCGTGCGATACGGTCGAGTCGTGCGGCGAGTACGGGATCATCAGGCGGCGCGAACGGGAGTTTGTCGATCACGACGAGCGATAAGGCTTGCCCGCGCACATCCACGCCTTCCCAAAAACTTTGGCTACCGACCAATACGGCGCGCTGTGCGCGACGAAAGCGGTCGAGCAATTCCGAACGGCCACCCTGGCCTTGGCGCAGCAAGGTAATGTCGGCGCGCGCGAGTCGTTCTTCGAGCAGATCGGCGATGCGATCAACGGCGCGCAATGTGGTGCACAGAAAAAACGTGCGGCCGCCCGCGACTTCGATCAATGGCCACGCACGCTCAACCAAGGCTTCGAGAAACGCGGGCGACTGCGGCTCAGGCATGCGTTCCGGCACGTAAAGCAAGGCTTGCGTGGCGAACTCGAACGGACTGGGCCACGCGCGTGCGACGACATCCTTCAAACCCAGCCGATCGGCGTAATGGCTAAAGTCGTCGCGCATGGCCAACGTGGCGGAGGTGAAGATCCACGCGCGCGGATACGCCTCGCGCTCCTTGGCGAAGATGCTGGCCACCGACAACGGCGAGCGATGCAATTGCACCGCGCCCGAGGCGTAAACGTCGGCCCACGAAATCGCTTCGTTGTCGTCGGGCTTGCCCCACGCGGCGAGTCGCTCGGCGAGTTCGCCCGCGCGGCGCGCAAGCGACGGCATGTCTTCCGAGCGCTCGACGTTGGCGTCGAGCGCGGCGCGCAGTTCGGTCAACGCGGCCTCGAGGCGCGCGATCGCCGCGGGCACTTCGGTATCGACGGGCAATTGCTTGACGGCGATGCGTGACGCCTGGGCGGGAAACGCCAGACGAAGATCGCGCGCGCAACGTTCGACGGCGCCGGCAATTGTTGGCCAATTGACGACTTCACGCGCATGCGCGAGCCCCTCCACCTGCGCATCGCGCGCGAGTTCGAGCAACTGCGCGGTCGAGACGGTGTTGCCAAAAAACAAGGTCGCGGTTTCGGGCAACTGGTGCGCCTCGTCGAAGATGACGGTATTGGCCGCTGGCAATAATTCGGACACGCCCTCGTCGCGCAACATGACGTCGGCGAAAAACAAATGGTGATTCACCACCACCACGTCGGCTTGTTGCGCTTCGCGACGCGCCTTCATCACGAAACAATCGCGGTACCAGCCGCATTCCTGGCCAAGGCAGTTATCGCGCGTGGACGTGACGTGCAGCCAAATCGGCGAATGCTCGGGCACGCTCGAAAGCTCGGCCTTGTCGCCCGTATGCGTGCGTTCGATGAACCCCATTACGTGGCGTAGATGGGCCGCGTCCTCGCGCGACGCGAATCGGCCTTGGGAAGTCGCTCGATGCGCGTGGTGATGGCAGACGTAATTCGCGCGTCCCTTCAACAACGCCACGCTGACGGGAACGCCGAGCGCGTCGCGCACCGCTGGTAAATCGCGCGCGAATAATTGATCTTGCAAGGTTTTGGTCCCGGTCGAAACGATGACCTTGCCGCCCCAAAGCAAGGCGGGCACGAGATACGCGAATGTCTTGCCGGTGCCGGTGCCCGCCTCGGCGATCACCGTTCCTCGTGTTTCAATCGCATGCGCGATTTCGCACGCCATTTCAACTTGCGCGGCACGAAAGCGGTAATGCCCAGTCGCGCGCGCGATGGGCCCGTCCTCGGCGAACAATTGAGCAAGCTGTGCGTCGTGTTGGCGTGGCGTGTCGTTTGCGGGAGACGAAGCGGAAACCGTCATGGGGCCAAATTTCGTGATACATAGCGCGGCGAACGTCTACTCATGTCGAACACTCGCCATTGACTCGGCGAATCCCTGAGGAACCGCCAGGAGCTTCGTGAAGATCATCACAAGCAAGGACGTGGGCCTATGCTGGAATGTCGGGGGTAAGTTGAATTTGCAACCACGTGATTTGGTCTTTGATTTGAAGCTTGCGCTTCTTCAAGCGCCGAATTTGAAGCTCGTCGGGCCCCGGCACTCCCGATAAGCGCGCGATGACGTCATCTAAGTCCCTGTGCTCAACCTGCAACTCAATGATCCGTTTGGCGATGGCGTCCAGATCTTTTTGCAAAGCCGTCCTCCCGAACGGATCGCGCGCCCCAACGCGCGTTGACAAACACACTCGACCGGCGTGTCCGGCTGCAATGGTAAGAGCTTTTTAATCGTGCGTGTGCCCGATCTTATGCAAACCCAAGTCAAGCCTGCTCCTGTTTCCACCACGCGTTACCGTGTGGCGGCATGCATTGGGCAG
>DASTRU010000239.1:0-24113 GCA_035761045.1 Burkholderiaceae bacterium
GATGGGCATCTTCTACGACTACATTCCGCACGAACACGTCAAGCTGATTGGCGTTGAAGCCGCCGGGGAAGGTCTTACGACGATGAGGCACGCGGCGTCGTTGCAAAAAGGCATTCCGGGCGTCTTGCATGGCAACCGCACGTATTTGCTTCAAGACGAAAACGGCCAGATCGCCGAAACGCATTCCTTGAGTGCCGGGCTCGACTATCCGGGCGTCGGTCCGGAGCACGCGTGGTTGAAGGATTCGGGCCGCGCCGAATACGTAGGCGCCACCGACGAGGAAGCGCTCAAGGCGTTTCACGATTGTTGTCGCATCGAGGGCATCATCCCCGCGCTCGAATCAAGCCATGCCTTGGCGCATGCCGCTCGGTTGGCGCCCACGATGGCGAAAGACAAAATTTTGTTGGTCAATTTGAGCGGGCGCGGCGATAAGGATTTGCACATCGTCTCCGAAGCCAGCGGCTTGGAGTTTTACTGCCGCGCGAGTTGTCGCGAAGCCAGCATCGCGTTCAAGAAGGATCATTGATGTCTCGCATTTCCGCTCGCTTTGGCGCGTTGAGCCAGCAAGGACGCAAGGGGCTTATTCCATACATCTGCGCGGGTGATCCATCGCCCGAGCTGACCGTGCCGCTCATGCATGCGCTCGCGCGCGCCGGGGCCGACGTTATTGAGCTTGGCGTTCCGTTTTCCGACCCGATGGCCGACGGCCCCGTGATTCAACGCGCGAGTGAACGCGCGATTCGCCATGGCGTGGGGCTTACGCAAGTGCTCGCGTTCGTCGCGAAATTTCGCGCGACGGATTCGCGCACGCCCGTGGTGTTGATGGGCTACGCGAATCCCATCGAGCGCATGGGCAAGCAGGCTTTCGCCAACGCGGCGCGCGAGGCGGGCGTGGACGGCGTGCTTGTTGTTGATTACCCGCCCGAGGAATGCGAAGACTTCGCGCAGGCGATGCGCGCGGCGGACATCGATCCAATCTTTTTGCTGGCGCCCACGTCCACGCACGAGCGCATCGAGCATGTCGCGCGTCACGCGGCGGGTTATGTGTACTACGTGAGTCTCAAGGGCATCACCGGGGCGGGGCACTTGGATGTCGCAAGCGTCGCGCAGCGGCTTCCCATGATCAAGGCTCGCGCCAATGTCCCCGTGGGCGTGGGGTTTGGCATTCGCGACGCGGCGAGTGCGCGCGCGGTGGCCGAGGTGGCCGATGCGGTGGTCATCGGCTCGCGCATCATTCAAGAGCTCGAAAGCGTGCCGGCCGAACAAGCGGTCGAACGCGTCGAATCGTTCGTGCGCGAAATTCGCGCCGCGATCGACGCGATCACCGTTTCGCAGCCGGCCTGATGACTAACCAAAGGACTCCAAGATGAGCTGGATCGACAAACTCCTGCCTCCGCGCATCAAACAACAATCCTCCGAAGGCGCGCAGGGCAAGCGCGTCCCCGAAGGCTTGTGGCTCAAATGCCCGAATTGCGAAGCGGTGTTGTATCGGACCGATCTCGTGCAGAACTTGCAGGTCTGTCCAAAGTGCGATCACCACATGCGCATTCGCGCACGCGAACGGTTGGACGCGTTGTTGGACGCCGAAGGCCGTTACGAAATCGGCCAGGAAGTCGTGCCGATCGACGCGCTCAAGTTCGTCGACAGCAAAAAATATCCGCAGCGCATTCAAGAAGCGATGGCGAGTTCGGATGAAACCGACGCGCTCGTCGTCATGGGCGGCGCCATCATGACGATTCCCGTCGTGACCGCATGTTTTGAATTCGAGTTCATGGGCGGCTCGATGGGCTCCGTCGTCGGCGAACGTTTCGTACGTGGAGTGCGGACCGCTCTCGAACAAAAAACGCCGTTCATCTGCATGACCGCGACCGGCGGCGCGCGCATGCAAGAAGGCTTGCTTTCGCTCATGCAAATGGCCAAGACGACCACGGCCATCGCGGAATTAGGCGCGCGTAAATTGCCCTTCATTAGCGTGCTGACCGATCCGACCATGGGCGGCGTATCGGCAAGCTTTGCCTTCATGGGCGACGTGGTGATCGCCGAACCGAAAGCGTTGATCGGATTCGCGGGCCCGCGCGTTATTGAACAAACCGTGCGCGAGAAATTGCCCGAAGGATTCCAGCGCTCGGAATTCCTGCTCGAAAAAGGCGCGATCGACATGATCGTGGACCGCCGGCAGATGCGCGAGGAAATCGCAAAGCTGCTCGCGCTGCTTTCCAATCAGCCCGCCGATGCAGTCGCTTAGTGAATGGCTTGAGTACCTCGAGGCCATCCATCCGCATGAGATGGAGTTCGGCCTCGATCGCGTCACCACCGTCAAGAATCGCTTAGGCATTGAATTCGAATGTCCGGTGTTCATTGTCGGCGGCACGAACGGCAAGGGCAGCACCTGCGCGTTTTTGGAAAGCATCCTGCTGCAAGCAGGGTACAAGGTGGGGTTGCATACCTCGCCGCATCTCGTGCGGTTCAACGAACGCGCGCGACTCAATGGACAGTCCGTCGATGACGACGCCTTGCTCGAACATTTCGAGGCGGTGGAGGCCGCGCGCCGCGCGGATGGCATACCCGTCTCGCTTTCGTACTTCGAGTTCTCGCTCCTCGTCATCTTGCGACTGTTTCAGCATGCGCGACTCGATGCCGTCATCCTCGAAGTAGGACTCGGCGGGCGCTTGGACGCGGTCAATTGCATCGACGCCGATTGTTCAATCATCACGAGCATCGATCTCGATCACACCGAATATTTAGGCGATACGCGCGAGAAGATTGGCTGGGAGAAGGCGCACATCTTTCGCACTGGTCGCCCCGCGATTTGCAGCGATCCACAACCTCCGCAAACCGTTATCGATTACGCACGCGAGATCAACGCCGATCTAAGATTGTTTGGGCGCGACTTTAATTACGCCGCGCAAAAGGGCCCGAACAATTGGCAGCAATGGGGATTTAGAGGCCATACCCTACGCTTGTCTGGACTGGCCTACCCTGCGTTGCGTGGCGCGAATCAACTGCTTAACGCGAGCGCCGCACTCGCGGCGCTCGATGCCTTGCGCGATCGGTTGCCGATCACGCACCAAGCCGTGCGCAATGGGTTTGCACTGGTCGACTTACCCGGCCGTTTTCAAACGCTGCCGGGGCGGCCGACCATCGTGCTCGACGTGGCGCATAACCCGCACGCGGCCGCGGCCCTGGCCGACAACCTCGACCACATGGGCTTTCATCCATACACCTGGGCGGTGTTTGGTTGCATGAAGGACAAGGACATCGCGGGCGTCGTGCGGCATATGAAAGACCGTATCGACCATTGGATCGTTACCGACTTACCCACGCCACGCGCGGCGCGCGCCGTGGATATTGAACGCGTACTGCGGGAGGCCGGCGTGCAAGACGATGCCGATCACAGCGTATTAACGCGCGAAAACGCGGCGTCGGCCTTCAATTACGCACGAGAACACGCGGGTGAGAATGATAGAATCGTTGTGTTCGGGTCTTTCGTGACAGTCGGCGGCGTCATGCAAGCGTTGGCACGACAGCCGCGCTAAACGTTCGCGACTCCTCCATCGTCGAACCTTCCATGGGCACTCATGGCGATCTTCAAGTCGGGCCGTACCGACAATTCTCGTGACGACACAGATGTCGTTCGGCGTAGTGCTCGCAGTACTACCGATCCTTCCCTTGCACTTAAACGCAAAGCGCGACAACGCCTGATTGGCGCGATGGTGATCGCCTTGGGCGCGGTCATCGTGTTGCCCATGCTGCTCGATGCCGAGCCACGGCCCGTCTCGCAAGACATTCCTATTTCGATTCCGTCGAAAGACACGCCTAAATCCTCCGCGAACAAAAGCGCGTCGAACACCGCGAGCGCGACCGCGAAAGTGGAATCGCCTAAGCCGGAAATTCCTAAAACGGAACTTGCCAAACCGGCCCCAGTGACTGAGCCGCCAAGCATTGCGCGAAGCGAGGCAAAGCCACCGGAAGCGCCTAAGGAATCCACCGCCACCAAAGATGACGCGAATAAAGCGCTTGCCTTGTTGGAAGCGCGCCCAACGGAAAACACGTCGAAGTCGGGCAAGTACGCGGTTCAGGTCGGCGCATTTAGCAGCGAAGACAAGGCTAAGGAATTGCAAGCGCGACTTAAGGGCGTGGGTGTTCCAACCTACGTCGAGCGCGCCAAAACGTCGTCGGGCGAGCGAGTTCGCCTGCGCGCGGGTCCGTTCGCGTCGCGCGAGGCCGCCGAAGCCGCCCGCGCCAAAATCAATGCTCATGGCGCCGCCGGTGCTGTTTTGGTCACCTTGTGAACTCGATCGACGTGGCGGTATTGGTGGTGGTTGGAGTGTCGACGTTGATCGCGGGTTGGCGCGGGTTGGTGCGATCGCTGTTCTCGTTGATCGGTTGGGTGTCGGCGTTCGCGCTTGCCTTCGTGCTGGGCGCATGGGCCACGAATTTAATGCCCATCGAATGGTCGACTCCCACGCGGGTTCTGTTGGGTTACGGTGCCGTATTCGTGGTGGTGTTGGTATTGGTTGGCTTGGTGGGGCGCGCTTTGGGCCGGCTCGTGCAACTCGTGGGGCTCGGCGGGGTCGATCGCTTCTTGGGGGCCGCGTTTGGATTCGCGCGCGGCGTACTGGTGATCGTGGCGATGATGTTCATTATTGCGCTCACCCCGCTTGCAAACCATCACGCGCTCAATGAATCTTTGTTGTTGCCGTGGATTTCCCGATTCGTGCAACACCTCGCACCTTCGGGGCCACTAAGAAAGCCCGACCTCGTCGAAGCTTAGGAGTTTTTATTCATGTGTGGAATTGTTGGTCTCGTCGCAAAGACGCCTGTTAACCAGATGCTGTACGACAGCTTGATGCTGCTTCAGCACCGTGGGCAAGACGCGGCGGGCATCGCCACCGGCGCGGGGCCGGCCTTCAATATGTGGAAGGGCAACGGCCTGGTGCGCGAGATCTTCCGCACGCGCAATATGCGCAACCTCACGGGCAACGTCGGCATTGCCCATGTGCGATATCCCACCGCCGGCTCGGCGATGAATCCGGAGGAAGCGCAACCGTTTTACGTCAACGCGCCGTTTGGGCTGACGCTTGGGCATAACGGCAATTTGACGAACACGGCGCAACTCAAGAACGAGATGTTTCGCAAGGATCGGCGGCACATCAATACCAATTCGGATTCCGAGGTGTTGCTCAACGTGCTCGCGCATGAACTGCAAGAAGCCACGAGCTCGTTCACGCTTGATCCCGCTACGATTTTCAATGCCGTCGCGGGTCTGCATCGTCGGGTGCGTGGCGCGTACGCGTGTGTCGCGCATATCGCGGGTCACGGCATTTTGGCGTTTCGCGATCCGTTTGGTATTCGCCCCTTGTGTTACGGCATCAATGAAACCGACGAGGGCACTGAATACTTAGTCGCGAGCGAATCCGTCGCGCTTGAAGGCATGGGGTTTAAGTTCGTGCGCGACGTGGCGCCAGGCGAGGCGGTGTTCATCGACCTGGACGGCAACTTCTACGCGCAACAATGCGCGGACGACCCCTCGCTCAACCCGTGCATCTTCGAGCACGTGTACTTCGCGCGGCCCGATTCCATCATGGACGGCGTAAGCGTCTACAGCGCGCGCTTGCGCATGGGCGAGTATTTGGCCGAGAAGGTTGCGCGCGAGTTTCGCAGCGGCGACATCGATGTCGTGATGCCAATTCCCGATACCTCGCGGCCCGCGGCCATGCAGCTCGCGATGAAACTTGGCCTCGATTTTCGCGAAGGCTTTTTTAAGAACCGGTATGTCGGCCGCACCTTCATCATGCCCGGCCAATCAATGCGCCGTAAAAGCGTGCGTCAAAAACTAAGTACTCTGCCAACGGAATTCAAAGGCAAGAACGTGTTGTTGGTGGACGATTCCATCGTGCGCGGCACGACGTCGCGCGAGATCGTGCACATGGCGCGCGAGTCGGGCGCCAACAAGGTCATCTTCGCCTCGGCGGCTCCGCCGGTGCGTTACCCGAATGTGTACGGCATCGACATGCCCACGCGCAGCGAACTTATCGCGCACAACCGCAGCGATGAAGAAATCCGCCGCATGATCGAGGCCGACGGCCTGGTGTACCAAGACATCGAAGCAATGAAGCAGTCGGTGCGCGACATCAATCCGCGTTTGTCGAACTTCGAGGCGAGTTGTTTCGATGGGGTTTACATCACGGGCGATGTCGATCCCGCCTACCTCGATGCGCTAGAAGCCGCGCGCAACGCGCCAAGTCAAGGCGACAGCGAAGGCCGCTCGCAACTTAATCTGAATCTCGCCTCAGCCGAGTAATGTCGACACCATAGCGGCACATCGGTTGCCAAGGAAGGCGTATGGATACGCTTTCCTCGGCAACCTTTATCGATAGTCCAGCATTACCGCCGCGTGAAAAAGTCTTGCGGCTGCATGCAATCTTGTGCGGTGAGTATGGTTGTCCCATCGCTTACTTTCATCATCTAGATCCGTTAAGCGAACTGGTGTCCGCGCTGCTGTCGCATCGCACGCTCAATCGCGATTCGGCGCGTGCCTTTCGTGAGCTACGTCAGCGCTTCATTGATTGGTCCGCCGTGCGCGACGCGCCGCTGGCCGAGGTGCAAGACGCCATCAGCCCATGCACATGGCCCGAGCAAAAAGCGCCACGGCTACAACACGTGCTCAAGCTCATTACCGAGCGTCGTGGCGAGCTCTCGCTCGATTTCCTAAAAGATTTACCGGTCGCCAACGCGCGGGCCTGGTTGGAAGAATTGCCCGGAGTCGGTCCTAAAACCAGTGCGGCCGTGCTTTCGTTTAGCGAGTTACGCGGCGCGGCCTTGCCGGTTGATAGTCATCATCATCGCGTGGCGATTCGTACCGGCTTGATTCCAGCCGATCTCGCGGTCGGCCCGTCGCACGCCGTGCTCGAACGATTGCTGCCCGGGAGTTGGGATGCCCAACAGATTTATGACCATCACCAAGTGCTTATGCGCCACGGGCAGCGCGTGTGTTTCGCGCGCAAGCCCGCGTGTCATCGTTGCGTGGTGATGGCCTTATGTCCCGAAGGGCAAGCGCGTTTGAATGGTGCGTCAAGCGCCGACATTTGACGCTACCCGAGGCACTGCGGTCTAATCCTCGGGCGCCGATTTGAGTGTCAGCTTGCGGGCGCGGCCGTATCTAACAAACGGCTAATAAATGCCGCTAAAGCGCGCCGTGGACCCGTTCCGGCTCGCTTGCCGAAACGGGTTTTCTTTTTGGAGATTTATATGTCGCAGCAACCGGACGTGCCGGATAACGCATGGGCTCTCGATACATTGGCCGTGCGCGCGGGAACCGAACGCACGCCCTTCGGCGAGCATTCCGAAGGGTTGTTCATGACGTCGTCCTTCGTGTTTAAAAGCGCAGCGGAAGCCGCCGCGCGGTTTTCAAATCAAGAGCCGGGCAATGTGTATTCGCGCTTCACCAATCCCACGGTGACGATGTTCGAGCGCCGGTTGGCCGCGCTTGAAGGCGGCGAGGCCTGCATCGCGACATCAAGCGGCATGAGCGCCATCCTCACGATGTGTCTTGGGTTGTTGCAAGCGGGGGACCATATCGTCGCGTCGGCTGGTTTGTTCGGCGCCTCGGTGCAACTGTTCAACACGCTACTTGGCAAGTTCGGGATCACGACCACGTATGCGTCCACGACCGATGTGTCCGCATGGCGCGCGGCGTTGCGGCCCAATACGCGTTTGCTATTTGTTGAATCGCCGTCTAACCCCACGATGGAGATCGCCGATATCGCGGCGCTGGCCATCATCGCGCGCGAGGGCAATGCCTTGCTCGCCGTCGATAACTGTTTTTGCACGCCGATATTGCAACGGCCGATCGCGCTCGGCGCCGATATCGTGATCCACTCCGCGACTAAGTACTTGGACGGACAGGGCAGGGTGTTGGGCGGCGCCATCGTGAGCCGCGCGGACATTATTCGCGACCGCATGTTGCCGGTATTACGAACCGCGGGGCCGTCCTTGTCGCCCTTCAACGCGTGGGTACTGCTTAAAGGATTGGAGACTTTAGGCATACGCATGGAACGTCAAAGCGCCAATGCGTTGACGCTCGCGCAACGATTGGCCGGGCATCCCCACATCGCGCGCGTATTGCATCCATGGTTGGCGTCTCATCCTCAACATGCGTTGGCACGCCGCCAACAAACAGCTGGCGGCGCGATTCTTACGTTCGAAGTGCGTGGCGATACACCGCAAGAACAACGCGCCGCCGCGTGGCGAGTCATTGATTCCACGCGCTTGGCGTCCATCACCGCGAACTTAGGCGATACGCGTACCACGATCACGCATCCCGCCACCACGACGCATGGCCGCATTAGTCCCGAGGCTCGCGCGGCCGCCGGCATTACCGAAGGCATGGTGCGCGTGGCGGTGGGGCTTGAGCATCCGGACGATCTAGCGGCCGATTTGGAACGCGGTCTTTCATAGATAACGAACGTGATAAGGACTACCCATGCAAGTCGCTGCCGATCTCAGTCGTTGGTTGGACGAACAAGTCGCGCGCGGGTGCTCGCCGCAATCGCTGATCGATGCGATGACTCAAGCCGGACACGCTCGCGCGTATGCCGAAAAACTCGTGAGCGAGCGGTGCGCGTTATCGCCTCAAGTCCCGGTGACCAGTGAAGAAGGTGCGGCGTCGAAGGGGGCGGTGGATGCCGCTTCGGCCGCGCCCAACGCGCTTGATGTGGTGGATCGGAACGTGCAGGTGCTGTTCGCGAGCGCGAGTCCTCGCATCGTGTTGTTTGGCAATTTGTTGAGCGCGCAAGAATGCGAAGCCTTGATCGAGGCCTCGCGCCACAAGATTCGCCCCGCCTTGGTGGTTGATCGAATCACTGGTGAATTCAAGCCCGATGCCGCGCGTACCTCCGAAGGCACGCATTTCGAACACGGCGAGACGGAACTGGTGGGCGTGATTGAACGACGCATCGCATCGTTGCTAGGCTTTCCTATTGACCAACAAGAGCCGATGCAAATCTTGCATTACGGCGTGGGCGGTCAATACGAACCGCATTACGACTATTTCGATCCAAGTGACCCGGGCAGCGCGGTCGCGCTTAAGCGTGGCGGACAGCGCGTGGCCACGCTCATCATGTATCTAAATGACGTGACCGCTGGTGGCGCGACCGTGTTTCCGCAAATCGGGTTGGAGGCAAAGCCGCAGCGAGGTAACGCGATTTATTTCGAGAACGTGGACGACGACAACCGGCTCGACGCCCGCACGCTGCACGGCGGCGCGCCCGTGGGCGTTGGAGAAAAATGGATCGCGACGAAGTGGATTCGCGAAGGCGCGTGGATTTAAACCAACACTTATGCTCTCCACACTTACCCACACAATCTGTGGATAAAGCCTTTGATAACGTTCCGATAACTCCTCGTTCCTTGCATTTTCCCTACGTAGCGCACGCCGTGCCTTAAATTTAGGCAGCATGCTTGCGCGAGCAAGAGAAGGTCGCGGGGTGTGGACTACTTCACCGCGGTGCCTTGATCAAAGTCGTGTTTCCTGCTTACGAACGTTCACGCCATGTCCCCAATTTCCAATCAAAAAATTCAACGAGTATTAAGGCTTGAAGCCGTTTGCATTTTGGTGGCGGCGGTAGTGTGCTATGCGAAGTTTGGGGCGGGGTGGGGCGTATTCACGTTGTGCTTTTTTCTGCCGGATATCTCGTTGCTGGCCTATCGCGTTAATTCCCGGGTTGGAACGTTTGTCTACAACACCGTGCATTCGTATGCGGGACCGATGATCGCGTTGGTGATCGGGCTCGCGTTCGCGTCGCCTGTTTTTTTAAGCGTGGGGATGATTTGGGGCGCGCATATCGCGTTCGAGCGCATGTTTGGCTATGGGCTTGAGTATTCGCGCGATTTTGAATTCAAGCACCTCGGCCTTATTGACCGCGTCGTCACCTCGGTTCGTTCGGATGCTCGTTGACGATCGGCATCGTCTTGTAGTGATCATGGAAGATGACACGTCGCTCAATCCATGAAGTTAAATTCTCTTTAGGCCCATCGAAGAAATGTTAAACAGCAATTTCAGCGTCGTAGGTTTTCTGAAAAACACATTCGGTTGTTTGCATTTCGACGAAAAACTAAGTGATTCGGATACGCCCTCGGCATCTCAAACCGCCAGCCCGTCCACAACGCTCTCGACGGAAAGCATGCAAACGCTCCTTCTTGACGAAGCGCGTTCCCATCACCCGCAGTGGTATTTGGCTCCGATCGTTCCTTTTCGTAACCAAGACCGAGCGGCGCTTATCGAGCTCGTTAAACGCGTTGCCGATTCGCGGCTAGCGCTCACGCCCAATTCGTTGAATGCGCCGGCGATCGCAAGCATGTTTCGTGAAGTCGATGGCGTCGTCACTGAGCTTGAAGGCGCGCAGGCTATACGCTTGCCGCAACTACGTTTTCAATTACGTAGCACGGTGTTCGAGCATGTGTGTGATCAACGCCCGATGCATGCGGAAGCGTTTTTGGATGCATACCGCGACGCCGGATATTTCTTAGGCAAGGACGAAATTCCAAGCCGTTACGCGCGAGCGCGCATCGAGAACGCGGTTGAGCAAAAGTACGGATGCGCTCGTCCAACGACGACTAGAAGAATTCGCACGAACGACTTACCGCATATCGACCAAGGCAACTTCGTTTTGCATGTGTGCGGACTGTTCAATTTGGAAAAGCAGGCCGACGAACGGTTGATGTCCGAGTTCGCTGGAAAGATGCAACGCCTTAATCCGCCGGCGCACGCACACATTTATCGTTTAAGCAACGCCCAGCCAGGTTGGCTTAAGCAGCCGGTGAAGTTGATCGTGCATGACTTGCTGGATATGTTTTCTAGTCCGCAACATCTCGAAGCGCGGTTCGTTCATAACATTCATCCGGCAAGCGTGCTCCTTGAGGTTAGTACCGGATTTGTTTTTCACCCGGTCGAGCTTGGACGCCGGCCAGTCCGCGTAAGCCCTTTGGCAGGGCGAGATCATCCGCTTGCGTTTAAAAATATTAGCGATGTGCTCGTGCGTAAATTTTTAAATGCTCGCGCGCACGACACCCTGGATGATTTTCTAGAGACGGCGTTTGATCGGTCCAACCCCTGTTATGAAGCGGTGACGACGCATCTCGCGCAATATCAACCCGATTCGTCAAGCGCGGTGATTCTTCCCGCGTGCCCGTCATGGAACAACACGCTAACCCCGCAAGAAAACGTGAATGCGTTGATTGAATGGGAAGAGCGTCATGCGTTCTTTGAATACGCGGCTCAAGAAGGTTTTCGTCCGCAAGATAAAACGCCGCGCCAGATCGATGAAATCATTTGTTCTCGGCCGTACGCGGAATTTTTCGCCGCGCGCTTAGAGAACACCATCGATCAACTGAAACATCGGGTGGACGCGTCTCACCACCAAACCTTGCGCACGCAGCTCGAGGATTACGTCGCGTCCTCGCTCGCCTTCGCGACGCGGGTGCTCTAAACCGAGGACGGAAGCACGCTTTCAATAAACCTTTAGGCCGATGAATCCCGGGAACTGATTTGCGCAAGCAGCCGATCAACCGCGACGGGTTTGACGAAATGAGCCTCGAAGCCTTTATCCAATGAAAGCCGCTTATCGCGCTCCAAGCCGTATCCGGTCAGCGCGATTAACCGTGTTCGATGTCCGTGGTTAAGTGTTTTGATGCGTTGGCCTAATTCGTAGCCGTCCATTACCGGCAAACCAATATCGAGAACGGCGATGTCCGGACTAAATGAGTCAAGTTGTTCCAACGCGGTTGCGGGGTCGTAGACGGCCAGCACCGTATGCCCGACGTTTTCAAGAATGGTTTTGAGCGCGTCGGCCGCGTCGCGATTATCGTCAACCACCATCACGCGTCGTTTAGGTATGGCTTCGGCAAATCGCGCGGCTTCGCTTCGCGAATGCGTGGTCTTCAAGCGTTCCACCGCTGGCGGAATCGAAATAAGAAACTCGCTGCCTTTGTTAAGGCCTTCGCTTAGAGCGACTAAGTTTCCGCCGTGAAGTCTTACTAAGCTGCGTGCGATCGCAAGCCCGAGTCCCAAGCCGCCTTTGGACCGATCCTTGCCTTGCAAGTCTTGCACGAAGGGGTCGAAGACACGTTCGAGCATGTCCTTGCTAATTCCCGCGCCCTGATCCTTAACACTTAGGAAAACGCAATCGGCGTCGGCCCACGCCTTGACTTGAATCGTCGAGCCCGGTTCGCTGAATTTCGCTGCGTTCGTTAGTAAGTTGGAGACGACTTGCGCCATGCGCGCGGCATCCGCGTCGACGCGCAATCCGGTGGCCGCTACGTCGATTTCAAGGTGATGGTGCCGCTGCTCGATCAAGGGACTTGCGATTTCAACGCTGCGCGCGACTATTTCCGATAACTCCACCGTGCTCTTGCGCAGCTCGATCAATCCACGCGTGACCTTGGACACATCGAGTAAATCGTCGACGAGTCGCGTCAGGTGATTCACCTGCCGTGAGATCACTTCCTGCTCGCGCGAATGTTGTCCCTTGAGTTCCATGAGTTTGAGCGAGGTCACGATCGGCGCGAGAGGGTTGCGCAGTTCGTGGCCAAGCATCGCCAAGAACTCGTCCTTCGCGCGATCGGCGTCGTGCAAGGCTTCGAGGGTTGCTTTTTCCGAGGTGATGTCGCGTACCTCGACCACGGTGCCAAAAACTTGCGCCTGACCGTCGCGCACCGGACTTGCGATGAAGGCCACGGGATATCGATGCCCGTCGCGATGAGAAAAAATCTCCTCGCCCTGTTTACGCGTGTTTTCGGGCAACGCCTTATCGATCGGGCATTCGTAGGGTAGATAAGGCGTTCCATCCGCACGAACGGGATGCGCCACGTCGTTGAAGATATGGTTCCTCACGTTGTCCAACGAGTAGCCGGTCAATACCTCGGCGGCGGGATTCATGTAGACGCAACGTTGAAGTTCGTCCAACCAGAAGATGGACAAACTCGTGTTGTTGAGCACCGCGTCTAGCCTGCGTCGACTATCGCGCAGAAGTTCCAAGGCGTTCATGCGTTCGGTGTCGTCGATCGTGACCGCAAGCAGCGATACGGGGCGTCCTTCACGGTCGTGAATACGGCTTACGGTGCTCGTCGCCCAAACGCGCGAACCATCGGGGCGGATGTAACGCTTCTCGACGGTAAAGGGCGTGCCGTGTTGAACCACGGCTTGAATGAGCGGGATGTGCTTCTCGTAATCGCTGGGTTCCGTCACGTCGGCGATCGTAAGTTTGGTCAAATCTTGTGGGCTGCGTTGAAGCATGTCGCACAGCGACTGATTGACCCGCAGAAAATGACCATCCAACGAGATTTCCGAAAGACCGGCAGGGGCTTCCCTAAAGATGGAGGCAAGACGCTCCTCGCTTTCGGCGAGCCGCTGTTCGACCAAGCGGTGATTGGTCGTGCAGACGGCGGGAGACGATGCATGTTGTTCCGCAATCGTATGCACTTGAAGCGACAGCGCCGTGACCTCGCCATTTTCCGCCCTAATGGGGTACCACTGCTGGCTAAAGTGTTTTGGCGTACTTGGCGAAACCGAGTCGCGGCTATAGCTAAAACTAAGTTCGACTCGTGGCTGACCGGTTTTTAGCAACGCATCTCGCGCGAGTTGGGCTTGATTAGCTAAGTCGGGGAAAACGTCTTTAAAAAGCTGCCCGACATAATCCGTCGCAGCGGCGCCATGCATATTCGCGAGGCGGTCGTTGACACGCACGAATCGAAGGTCGCGATCCAGCACGGCAAGCCCAATGGGCGCCGTTTGATAAATCGTTTCAAGCTCTTGCGAACGTAAGGCGAGGGCGTGTTCGTCTTGCATGTTTCGCATCCAACTAATACGAACAGACTCATGATGAGCCAAAGCGTTGGACAATGGTATTAGCAGCTTGTTTGCACCGAAAAAATTAAGTAGGTATCTGCTTTAAATTTCGAGAGTAGCTGCAAAACTGTCACTGCTTTTGGGTCCAAGAAATTTAATCGCGGCGAGGTCAAGCGCTCGGGCACGACGCCTGCTACGCGCGCCGCCAGTTTTTAAGACGGCGGTCACGCGAATTGTTTGCGGTTGAGGCGGGACGTGCGGCGCGGCTGTCATAACCGTAAATTCGCATGCGCACTCAGCCCATGAACTTACCCACCTTCGCCGAATACGAGGCCGATGCGCGCGAGCGTGGCTTCGACGAAATTATTGAACGCTGGTGGAGCGCCGACCTCGTGCTTGATCATCACGGCCATCCCTTCGCGCTCGAAGCCCTTGTCGTGCAAGGCGAGATGTGGCTGACCATGGGTGGCGCCACCCGCCATTTATGCACGGGTGATCGCTTCACGTTGGGACGCGACGTCGCTCATGCCGAACGTTACGGCGCGCAAGGCGCGGTGGTGTGGGTGGCGCGGCGGCATGGCGATGTACGTCCGCTAAAATAAGTTTTGGGTGCTGCTTCACTCGTTCGCCGTTCCTTTCATCACGAAGCAGCAGGTTCTCGCGCTGGTCGGGCCGCCACGCGGGATAGGCACGTCTTATGAATTCCTCGGCCCCTTCGCTCGTTGATCTCGTTGCCGCTGGCGTATTTGGCGTAGCGCTTTTACATACCTTCGCGGCTAAACAACTCGACCGGCTCTCGCATCGTTTCCCTCGGCACGCGGGCTTGTTTCATTTGCTCGGCGAAGTGGAAGTGGTGTTTGGTTTTTGGGCCATCGTATTGGTGCTGGCCTTGGCCTTGATGGTCGATGGCTCGTATGCGCTTCGCTACGCCGAATCGCGCAATTACGCCGAGCCGCTGTTCGTATTCGTCGTGATGGTGATCGCCGCGTCCAAGCCCGTGTTGGACACGGTGCGAGGTTGCGTGAACGCGGTCGCGCGTGTCGTTCCCTTACCGAAGCGCGTGGCTCGCGCATGGCTTGGTCTCGCGGCCGTTCCTCTTACGGGTTCGCTCATCACCGAGCCGGCCGCCATGACGATCGCGGCCTTGATGTTGTCGCCCATCGTGTTTAGGCGCGAACTTCCGGAGGCCGCGAAGTATTTGGCCTTGGGCGTGTTGTTCGTCAACGTATCGATCGGCGGCACGCTCACGTCGTACGCCGCGCCGCCGGTGTTGATGGTGGCCACCACGTGGCAGTGGGATAGCGCATTCATGCTCGCGCAGTTCGGGTGGAAGGCCGCGCTCGCGGTGATCGTTAACGCCACGATCGCGACGATGGCCTTGCGGGCGCATCTCGCCGTTGATTCGCATGATCAAACCGGTGCGTCATCGCAGCACCGCGCGCCTTTAGCCGTGGTGGTGGTTCATCTCGCGTTACTGGCCGGGGTTGTGCTCATGGCGCATCACCCGGTCATTTTTCTGGGCTTGTTCTTGATGTTCCTTGGATTCGCGCAGGCGTATGAGCGTCATCAAAACCCATTGATCATCAAGGAAGCCTTGCTCGTCGCCTTCTTCCTCGCCGGCTTGGTGGTGTTGGGCGGGTTGCAGCGGTGGTGGCTTCAACCGATCGTCACCGCACTCGAACCGATGGCTTTGTTCTTCGGCGCGCTCGGGTTAACCGCGATTACCGACAACGCGGCGCTGACCTATCTTGGCTCGCTCATCCCAACGATTTCCGACGACGCGAAATACATGTTGGTCGCGGGTGCGGTGGCCGGCGGGGGATTGACGGTAATCGCCAACGCGCCGAACCCGGCGGGCGTGGCACTTTTAAAAACAGGTTTTTCGGATGAGTCGATTAGCGCCGGCGGCTTATTGCTGGGTGCGCTATTGCCCACCATCGTCGCCGCTGGAGCGCTATTGCTGCTTTAAATGAGATAACGCAAGGTCTTCGTTACCGCATCGCCGCGGCCTTGCCTGGCGGTTGGCTGCTCGCGGTTGCAGCGATCGGCAGCACCTCGGCTTCCACGTAGCTGATTCTTGCACGCGCACCTTTATGGGAACGCCACTGGTGCCGCACAAGGTCACGACACCGTGTTGACGATCCTCGTCTCAAATGACACGACAACGTTTTAGGAGCCGTCCTTGCAGTCATTCGATTTCGCCGTCGTTCATTACCTCAACGGGTATGCCAGGCATTCCGTGGTGTTCGATCGATTCATGACGCAGGTACTACTACTGCCATCGGTAAAGTTATTGCCGCTTATCGCATGCTTGGTGTGGGCATGGTTTAGCCTAAGTGACCGCGAAAAGCATCGCCAGTTGGTGTTGCTCACCGTCGCCGGCGCGTTCGTCGCCGTGGTGGTTTCGCGGCTTATTCAAGATCTTTCGCCGCTTCGGCAACGCCCCTTGCACGAGGCCACGCTTCACTTCGTCACGCCATATGGCGTGGGCACTGACGTACTCGCCGAGTGGAGCTCGTTTCCAAGCGACCACGCCGCCATCGCATTCGCGCTTGCGATCGGAATCTATTGGTTTTCGCGCAGCGTGGGCATCGCCGGATTGTCGTGGGCTTTCATCGTCGTTTGCGCGCCGCGTGTGTACGCGGGCTTTCATTACCCAAGTGATGTGTTGGCTGGCGCGGTCATCGGCATGGCCGCGACGATGACGGCGATTTGGATCGGGCGCGATCGAACATGGGTCGCTTATCTTTTAAGAATCGAGACAACACGCCCCCCGCTTTTCTACAGCGCGATGTTCCTAATGGCGTATGAGTTCGTCACCATGTTCAACGACGTTCGATTGCTCGCGCGCCATGCGGTCAAGGTGTTGATGTAGCGTGGGTTCATGACACGTAAGTGGGTCTCTCGTCGTTGTTGGGTCCCAAGCGATCAACGGTTTCGCGAAGGCGATTGAGATTTGTTGGACTGCTCCAAGAAATCCTCGACGTACAAACGTTGAACAAGCGTCATCACCACGACCATAAGCGGCGTGGCGAACAGCACTCCCACCACGCCGAACAACACGCCAAATACCACCGACGCCAAAATGCCGAGCACCGGCGGCAACGCCACTGCCCAGCGTTGTACGAGTGGCATCAACACATTGCCTTCGATTTGTTGAATCGCAAGCGCGAGGATCGCGACATACAACGCCGCTTGCGGACCTTCAATGAACGCGACAAGCACCGCGAGCATGCCGCCGATGATCGCGCCGAAGAATGGAATGAAAGCGAGCGCGCCCGACACCAGACCGACCGCGAACGCGAGTGGAATGCCAAGCAGCGTAAGGCCAATGGTGGTCGTGCTGCCAATGAAGAGCATCGAGATGGCTTGCCCAAGCAACCATTTCCTAAGGGCGGACGCGCTAGCGCTTAGTGCCGCGTCCACCCGGTCGCGATAAACAACCGGTAGCAAGCGCAACGCGCCACGTCGATAGGTATCGGGCGCGGCGGCTAAGTAGATCGCAAGGATCAAAATCAAGGCCACGTTGCCCAGCGCGACAACCGTCACGCCAGCGGTATTGAGCACCGAACCCCATGGCACATCGCTTTGCCGCGCTTCCTGCAGGAGATTAAGCAGCGATTGACCAAGCGAATGACCGCGCAGCCACGCTTGAACCGCATTTGCCGCATCTGGCAACTTAGTCCGAAGCGATGCAAGTTGCGAGACCAACGCATCGCCCACGAACCACGCGAGGATGGCAAGCACGGCGGCGATCAACAGCAACGCAGGCATCACCGCCCATGCTTGCGGAATCCGCAAACGGCGATGCATTGATCGCGCAAGCGCGTGCAAGGCCACCGCGAGCACGATGGCCGCGAACGTCAGCACTAAAAGGTCGATAAGCTGCCATGCGACGAACACCAGCAGCCCGATGCCGACGACCGCGAGCAATCGTCGCGAGAAGTTGGTTGCGCCGGGTGCGACTGGTGCCGTCATGGCCATGTGAACGGACCCAATGCGATGCGCGCCGCAAGCACGATGCCAAAAACCGCCACGACGAGATTAAGGCTCGTGCGGTTCCATGCGAGCAAGGTGCGTTCGGCGGCGAACAGCACGCGCGGATCGTTGAGGTAGGGCACTGGCTTGCTCCTCCTTCATTTCCAAACTTAGGAAGTAGTTCAACGCGGTTCTAATTACCGCGATGGCCGCAAGCTTGCCGATGCGGTCCCATGTGGGCGCGACCGATGTCGAGAGAATGTCGGCCGCGAGCTGTAGTTCAAGCGCGAGCGTGAGATAACGCGCGAACGACAATCGAATCGGCGTGAAGCTTCGATTACCGTCCGTGAAGGCATACCGAACAAGCCCCATCACCGCCACCACGATGCCCACCGCGATCACCGCCGCGCCTAAGGTTTCGACGAACAGCCTTAGCCATTCGACACCCGACTGCACCCATTCTTCGGTGAGACTGAACATAAGCGACTAAGCGCCACGTACACGGCGCGCTGATGTAAGACCGTAACGGTCCAGCAACCGCCGTTCCCTTGTCGTACGCCTTGATTCGCGTGGTCGCGTTCGCTTAACGCATCGCACCGAGCACGAGGCCAAGCGCGATCAATACCGCAATGCCCGCGACCATCGCCCAGCGATGCGTCGTCAACCATAGCTGCGCGCTAAAGCCGACTGCTTGCGCATCGAAGCGGCCATGCGCGCCGAAGTCGCCTGGCACCGGTGTCCATAAGTTATCGCGTCTATTGAGCGGCAAGGGCTCGTTCGTGTGTTGTCCATCGACGGCGGTGGTGCCTAGCCATCGATCGAGAATGCCCGGTATCACCCGCGTGCCAAGAATGGCCTTCACCGCAGGCCAGCCGACCCATAACTCACGACGCCGATGCGTGGCGGACCAATACACGGCGCGCGCCGCGACCTCGGGCTGAAAAATCTTACCCATTGGGCGAGGGCGTTTATGCATCGTCGTGCGGCCCCACTCGAATTGCGGCGTGTTGAAGGCCGAGAGTTGCACCATCGTCACATGCACGCGGCTTTTGTCGTGCGCGAGTTCGCAACGAATGGAATCGGTAAAGCCGCGCAATGCGGCCTTGGCGCCGCAATACGGCGCTTGCAAGGGAATGGAGCGATACGCAAGCGCGGAACCGATTTGCACGATGGTGCCGTGGTCGCGCGGCTTCATACGTTTAAGCGCCGCAAGCGTGCCCCATACCGCGCCTAGGTAAGTAACTTGCGTCGCGCGTTCGAAATCGGCGGGCGCGATGTCCAAAGCCGGCGCGAAGATCGTCGCCATCGCATCGTTGACCCACACGTCGATCGCACCCCAATGCGCCTCGACTTGCGCGGTCGCCGCTTCGACTTGCGCATGATCGGCAACATCGACTTCGATTGTTAGCGCCTCGCCGCCTAAACGTCGCACTTCATCGGCCGCGCCTTGCAATCCTTCGCTACCGCGCGCGAGCAACACCACGCGCCAACCGTGCCGCGCGAATTCCTTAGCAACGGCGCGGCCAATGCCGGCGGATGCGCCGGTGACCACCGCTATGCGTGATGACATTAATTGGATTTGATGCTGCTGGAGGTTTTAAACGGATTTTGTCGTGTTATGCAGCAATTGATATGCCTTGTGAGGTAAGTGGGGTGAGGCGTATGACTAACCACCTCGCATCCCCAACCGATTGCGGCACTTCGGGTACTTCGCGCATCCCCAAAACTTCCGTCCGCCTTTACTCGGCGTGCGCTCCACCATCTTCACGCCGCAAGTCGCGCATGTGGGTTTCCAATATTCACCGTCCAAAGCGACTTCGAGCAGCGCTTGTTGCTGCGCTTCGCCGCGTTGACGAATAAGTTCCAACAAACGCGCACCGTCAATCGTATGAATGCGATTAGCCTGCGCGAACGCCAACGCGTCTTCCGAAAATCCCGACGACGAAACAAACTGCCCGCGTGATATGCGCTGCGCGGTCATCACGCCCAATAGTTCGCGCACGTGCGCCACGCCTACGGTCTTCGCGTTCCAATGCTTGCATTGCACGATGCCAATTGCTTGCTCGTTATTACTTGGCGCGTATAGCCAAATATCAATGCCGTCATCCGGTCCGTGCGATTGCGAACGCGTCGCAAAACCAATTTGCGCAAAATAACTTTCGACTAATGCTTCAAAACGGCGCCATTCAATGTCGTGCAATACGTCAACACTCCATATCGTGGGCTTGGTTCGCTTCGCCGCCGCGCTGCGTTCGTGGCGATATGCGCTTTCAAATGCATGAGCGACACGATCGGGCTCGGCATGTTGACTGTGGCTTGGGTAAGTGAAAGGCGTTATGGATTCATCCGTGGTGTCTGTAACCCGCGACGACTTGTTCATTCGCCGCGTGACGTAATGCTGAAGCACCATTCCACATAACCCGATACCAAGCAGTGCTAGTCCGAAAGGAGCAAGAGGCTTCCATGGCACGGGCAAGCCACCGCCTCTGGTGATAGCCGGAATGACTAGCATCGCCGATCCAGCCAACATGAGTTTGAAAGGTAATGCACGCAATTGTTGTTGCGCGCGCGCTTTTCCACGTGTTGCGCGAGCCATGGTGTTCGCCTCCGTCCGTTTGATCGTAACGGTTCGGTTGCTCGCGCCTATATGTCATTTATCGCATTGCTTGCATTGGATCGGCGACGTCAAGAAATTTATCGGCGCGTCTTCAAGAAGTTAAGTCGTTCTTTATCGACCTTTGGTTCATGTCCAATATGGTCGGGGATGCGAGCGTATCGGAGATAAACCCTTGATGCGTGAGCGCGCGTATCACTCCTCGTAAGAGCATCGTGTGACTAAACCCAATGCTGTACTGCCGTGCGCCCGGCCTAATTGATTGCAGCATTCCTGCCTCAACAAGCTTGCGTATTTGGTAGGAGCGTTGGTTAGCATTCAAGCGAGGAAGAACCGCTTCAATATCCGACGCCTTGACAATACCTGCCTTAATGGTGGCAGTGAGCACGGCTTCTTCTATGTCGGTAATCATTTGCCGTTGCCGCGTGTACATCACTGCAGGCACTAATACTCGGCTTTGTAAATAGTCATAGTTGGCTAGCTGACCTACTTTACTCAGTTCATCGCGTATGCCTGCAAGCACATAAGTGCACCAATGTTCTAGTGCTGAATCCGTACCTTTATCAGCGAACGCCAACATGGCGTAATAACGATCGCGGTCTGCGCAAAATACGGCAGCAGGGTTAAGCAGGCGGCCAGCCGCAGCGCTCACTTGAAAACCATATTTAATGAGCAGCGCATAAGTTAATAAACGTACTACGCGGCCATTGCCATTGCTGAATGGATGAATCCATGCGAAGCGGTGATGCGCTAATGCAACCTTCATCAAATCGTATTTGGGTGCGTCGGTTCGATTAATGAAGGTAATCAACTCCGTCATGTACTCCGACACGTGCATTGCGTCGGGTGGTAAATGTTCGGCTCTGGCAATGCTCACGGGCCCTTTGCGATAGGCACCCGGGTTGCGATCGCCCTCGCGCGTTAATTCATTGACCGTAATGGCGTGCAGTCCGCGCAGCCAATGCTCGGATAAAGGTTCGCCAGATTGAATTGATTCTTCAATCTGCTTCATTGCGCGTTCGATGTTTTCAATCTCGCGCAATTGTTCGTGATGTGGTGAGCCGTCCGTGACTTTGGCTTCCACGTAATCAGCCAGCGTTGTGTGATTGCCTTCAATGCGAGCAGAAGCCAGGCTCTCTAAAGAGTGAAACACCTCCTTTAATTGCATAAACACCGACAGAGGTGTTGTGTTGTGTAGTTGAAGCCGCCGCAGGTGTTCAAGATCGGTCAGAACGTCGAGTAAAGGAGAGTCGAAGCTCGGGTTAAGCAACCTGAGATCGTGATGAACAAACTGAGCCATGGACGGAATTTTTTGAAAGAGGATTTTTAATTATCTGGGGTATTTTTAAAAAAAATATTTAAAAACATATGGTTATGTAATTTTTACCAAAAAATTATCATTAAAGAAGGTTCTACTTATCTTGAATTTCGTTGTGCTGGAACCGTAATTCACTTGGCAGACCCGGTAAAAAACAAAAGGCCTGTTTTCGCGGCCCGTTACTAAACCGGCAACGCGCGGCCAAGTCTTATGAATACGATCGCGATGCTGTGATCGTCGCGATGCCTAAGTCAATTACCGTGTTTTCAAGATCCGAAGCCGAAGTTCAAGCTGCTCGACGCGGTCAAGCAGTTCGAGCGCGAGCGCGACGCCTGGCGGATTCAAGTCTAGATCGCGCATCAGGCGCACCGCGCGACGCGCGCGTTGCAGGCTATCGCCACGAAAGCGCAACTGCTCGGCGCGCGGGTCGATCGGATGCAAGACGCCTTCGTGCACCAGCGCGGCGATCCACTCGCGCTGGCAGCGGCACACCCGGCCCAATTCGTCGATCCCAAATTCGAGGTGTTCTTCAACGACACAAGCGGTGCTTTGGACGTGCGGACGTGGCGTGCTCATACGGCGACTCCCAACGATGCGCGCGGCTGAAATCGCGCCGCGCTTTTTTCCAACGCGCGATAAGCATCTTCGACGGCGGGCGTATCGGCGGGCGGCGTGACGATGGTGGGCACGACGTATAAGTCGCCGGGCGGATCGCCGGGCAAGCCCTTACCGCGCAAACGCAACTTGCGATGCGGTTTCGCGCTTGCGGGAATATCGAGCGTTACCGCGCCATGCAAGGTCGGCACCTCGACCGACGCGCCCAGCGCCGCTTCCCAAGGTGCGACGGGCAGATGCATCGTCACGTCGCGTCCATCAACGCTAAAGAGCGGATGCGGCTTGAATTCCACCTCAAGGTACAAGTCGCCCGCCGTCGCTTGCGGGCCCGCGCCGGGCGAGCCTTGTCCGGTCAAACGCAAGTGCTGGCCGGCGCGAATGCCTTTGGGAATGCGCACCTCGACGTGACGCTCTTGCCATCGCACCTGGCCGTCGCTGTCCACCACTGGCAGCCGCAGGGTAACGATACGAGTGCCGCCATTTACCGCGTCTTCAAGGTCGATCGCGATACGCGCGTGATGGTCCTCGCCTTGGGTGGACCGCCGGCGGCGTGCTTGCCGCGCCTCGTGCAAATGCCGGCCAAACAAGGCCTCGAAGAAATCGCTGTGGTCCTCGTTCGCCTCGGAGCCCATCGCGTCACTAAAGCCGAAGTCGGCGCCGCGAAATTCAAAGCCAGCGTTCCAATCGGGCGGCGGTTGTCCTTGCGCGTCGCGCTGTTGCCAACGTTGTCCTGCGGCGTCGTAAGCGGCGCGTTTTTCCGGATCCTTGAGCACCTCGTACGCTTCGGCGACTTCCTTGAAGCGTTCCTCGGCGTCGGATTCCTTGCTGACGTCCGGGTGGTACTTGCGCGCGAGCTTTCGGTAGGCGCGCTTGATGTCGTCAGCGCTGGCGTCGCGCGCGATGCCAAGGGTGGCGTAATAGTCCTTGAACTCCATCGTCGTCCCGTCAACTTTGTTGTTCTTCCAAACATGGCCGCGCGCGAGTGGGAAAGGCGGCTCGGCCATCCGTCATCACACCGTCATCCGCGAACGGCGTGCCCGTGATTGGCGTATTCGGCCGGGAAAACAAAAAGCCCCAGCAACTTGCGTTGCTGGGGCTTCGTATTTGGCTCCCCGACCTGGGCTCGAACCAGGGACCTACGGATTAACAGTCCGGCGCTCTACCGACTGAGCTATCGGGGAAAAGAGCCGCGCATTATAGCGGGCTAAAAAACGCGGTCAACGCGACTGATGTTTTAAAGCACCTTCGCGATCGAATCCGCCACGTAGTCGAGATTGCGGCTGTTCAACGCAGCCACGCAAATACGCCCGGTGCTGACGGCGTAAATCCCAAAATCCGCCTTCAGCCGTTCCACCTGCGCCGCGTTAAGCCCCGAATAACTAAACATTCCGCGCTGCTTAAGAACGAATGAAAAATCGCGCGAGGACACCTTGGCGTTCAGCCGCTCCACGAGACCTGAGCGCATGAGCTTGATGCGATCGCGCATTTCGCCGAGTTCTTGTTCCCACATCGCGCGCAACGACGGCGTGTTGAGCACGCTTGCGACCACCGTTCCTCCATGCGTCGGCGGATTGGAGTAGTTGGTGCGAATCACGCGCTTTAGTTGGCTCAGCACGCGGGTGGATTCGTCCTTGCTGCCATCGATGACGGTCAGCGCGCCCACGCGTTCTCCGTACAGCGAAAAGCTTTTGGAAAACGAGCTCGAGATAAAACATTGCAAGCCTGATTCGCTAAACAAACGA
>DASTRU010000240.1:0-2165 GCA_035761045.1 Burkholderiaceae bacterium
ATACCGCGCCGCGTGTTCTTAACTCCGCGCGTAAGTCGCTTAAGTTCATGGCCGAGGTCTCAATCGTCTCCGCGTCCACGCCAAACGCTTCGCGCAGGGCCGCGAAGTACAGCACGCGAATTTTCACGACAACTCCTTGAACGGAATGAACGTGACTAGTTGTCCACGCGCAATCGTTTGGCCTGGCAGGTTTTCAACTAAACCATCGCCCCACACGGTCGATGTCAACACCGACGAGCTTTGGCTTTCAAATACATCCAAGCCGCCTTGCGCGTTGATGCGCACGCGCAAATATTCTTGACGCTTATCGGGGCGCGGCCAATCAAAATCCGCGCGCATCGTGTAGCGGCGCGGTTCAATTTGCGTGTGCCCTTGCAGCTTGAGCACGAAGGGCCGCACGAACAATAAGAAGGTCACGAAGGCCGATACCGGATTGCCCGGCAGCCCGATGAAAAACGCGGGCGCGCGTGCGTCGCGTTCAATCTCGCCAAACGCGAGTGGCTTGCCGGGCTTAATCGCGATTTGCCAAAGACTAAGTTTTCCCACCGCTTCCACGGCTGGCTTGACGTGGTCTTCCTCGCCGACCGACATGCCGCCCGAGGTGACGACTAAGTCGCAGTCGCGCGCGGCGGCTTTGAGCGCTTCGATGGTCGCGCCCCGGTCGTCACGAACGATGCCGAAGTCGTGTACTTCGCAACCCAAGCGGGTCAGCAACGCGCGCAAGACGAAGCGGTTGGAGTTGTAGATGGCGCCGGGCTTTAGTGCTTCGCCAGGCATGGCGAGTTCGTTGCCGGTGAAGAAGGCGGCCACGCGCACGCGGCGGCGTACCGCCAAGGTGGCGCAGCCCACGCTTGCCGCTAGGCCGAGCGCTTGCGGCGTGAGGGGCTCGCCGGTGTTGAGCACGACGTCGTCCTCGGCGATGTCTTCGCCGATCGGCCGAATCCATTCGCCCGAGCGTGGCGCGTGTTGAATCCACACATCGTCGCCGTCCGCGCGCGTTTGTTCTTGCATGACGACCGCATCGGCATTTACGGGCAACGGCGCGCCGGTGAAGATGCGCGCGGCGGTGCCGGGCTCTAGCGCCGTGCCCACCGTGCCGGCGGGAATGCGTTGCGCGACGCGCAGGCGCACGGGCGCGGCGTCGCTAGCGTTCGCGACTTCGCTCGTGCGCACTGCGTAGCCGTCCATCTGCGCGGCGCGCATGGGCGGCACGTTGACGCGGCTTAGTACATCGTGCGCGAGCACGCGATCGGCGGCCTCGATCGTCGGGACGATTTCGTGCTCCAGCACGGGCCGCGCGGCGTCGAGCAACAGATTCAACGCGGTACGAACATCAAGCATCGCGGGTTTGATGGACGCGTTCATGGAGGAGTCGACTAAGTTGAATTAAGCGCGTTCGGCGATGACGGCCTTGACCCGCTCCACCTTCGCGGGCACGACTTCAAACCGTTGCGGCAAGGCTTCGATGCCCACAAAGTCCGGCGGACGCGGCGCGTCGTGGCCCAAGGCTTCGACGATGGTTTCATTGAACTTGGCGGGCTGCGCGGTTTCAAGCACGACCATTGGCACGCCGGGTTCGAGGTATTGGCGCGCGGCGACGACGCCGTCGGCGGTGTGCGGGTCGATCACCACGCGGTAACGCTCGGCCACGTCGCGAATCGTGGCAAGGCGCAACGCATGCGTGCTGCGCGCGGAGACGAAGCCGTAACCGCCCGCCTCGGTGCTGGCCACGCGTTGCATGGTGGCGGCGTCGATCGCGAAGCCCTTGCCGGCCGCCACGTCTCGCCACAAGCCGGCCACGCGCGGCGCATCGCGACCCGCTAAGTCGGCGATGAAGCGTTCGAAGTTGCTGGCCTTGGAAATATCCATCGACGGTGAACTCGTCGCGTACGTCTCGGCCGAGGCACGTGGGCGATACACGCCGGTGCGGAAGAATTCGTCGAGCACGTCGTTCTCATTCGTCGCGCAGATGAGG
Organism: Burkholderiaceae bacterium; assembly: GCA_035761045.1. Taxonomy (GTDB): domain Bacteria; phylum Pseudomonadota; class Gammaproteobacteria; order Burkholderiales; family Burkholderiaceae_E; genus DASTRU01. The sequence goes on from DASTRU010000240.1 coordinate 1,976, forward strand.
CGGCGAATGGGCAAGCCCATCATGCGCGCGATATGGCCGGCGCATACGTTGCCGAAGTTGCCCGACGGCACCGCGAAGCTCACTTCCTCGTCGTTCGATTTAGTCGCGGCGAAATAGCCTTTGAAGTAGTACACCACTTGCGCGACGACACGTGCCCAGTTGATGGAATTGACGGTGCCAATCTTCCAGC
>DASTRU010000241.1:0-9998 GCA_035761045.1 Burkholderiaceae bacterium
GCTTGCGATTGCATGCACATGCTTTAGGCATTCAACATAATCGTCGGCCGATTGCTCTAGCGGCGTCGTCGCATTCTTTCCGATGTTGATGCCTAAAACCCCGCCTCGCTTATAAAAACGCGAAGCGCGAACGCGTTGAACTAGCGCATGTACGCCGTCGTTGTTAAACCCCATGCGGTTGATGAGAGCATTGGCTTCTGGCAAGCGGAACATGCGGGGCCGTGGATTGCCGCTTTGAGGGCGCGGTGTGACCGTGCCGATTTCTAAAAATCCAAACCCAAGATCGCCTAACGCATCGATGTGCCGACCGTCCTTATCCAACCCCGCCGCCAATCCCACTGGATTCGGAAAACGAATACTCATCGCTTGGCGTGGGTCATTAGGAATGGATTGGCGGATCAAGCCCGCAAGCCCAACGCGATGCAACGTATCGAGAGCGCGAAACGTAAGTCGATGCGCTGTTTCGGGATCTAACGCAAAAAGTGCGGGACGAACGAACGGATAAAAAGACATTTAAACCAACGACCGAGGGAGATGATGAGCTCGAACAAACGTACGACTTAGTCGACACGCGACGCGTTTGTTCCAATGGATAAGGCAAGGGATTGCCAGCGCCCGTGCACGAAGGCTTCGAGCGGCCGAAAGTTGGCCTTATAAGCCATTTTGGGCGAGCGCTCGATCCAGTAGCCAAGATAAAGGTAGGGCAAACCCATCGCGTGGCACTGCGCGATCTGCCAAATGATGTTGTAAGTACCAAAGCTTGTTTTGGGCGCGTCGGTGTCGAAGAAGGTGTAGACCGACGACAGCCCATCACTTAGGACATCGATAATCGAGACCATGCGAAGCGTACCGGCCGTGGGCGAGCCGGGCGGGTCTCTGAATTCCACCAACCGTGTGTTGACTTTGCTTTGCAGCAAGAACTGCGCGTACTGCTCCCGCGAGTCGTGATCCATGCCCCCGCCCGCATGGCGCGATGTTTGATAACGCATGTAAAGGTCGTAATGCTCGGCGTCGTACGCAAGCTTGAGTACCCGAGGCACGAGCATGCCATGCTGACGTAACGCCCGACGCTGCGCGCGATTCGGCTCGAAACGCTCGACCGGTACACGAACGGGTACGCAAGCACGACACCCATCGCAATACGGTCGATAGGTAAACAATCCGGAACGCCGAAAACCCACTCGCACCAATTCCGAATACACATCCGCGTTAATGAGATGCGAAGGAGTCGCGACTTGGGAACGTGCTTGTTGTCCAGGCAGATAACTGCACGGATAGGGCGCCGTTGCATAAAACTGCAACGCGGCGAGCGGAAGATCCTTGAGGTGCGTCATTACGATTGGCGTGAGCGATAAACCGTGTCAACGAATCGAGCGGTTTCATGAAGCGACAGTCGTGACGGCCATTGTGTCGGACCCTGCTGCTGAGTCAACTCCTTCACGCGCGCCGTGAACTCGATGCGCGAAATTTCACGCGCTCCAAACGAGGCGAGGTGACGGGTGTTTTGTTGGCAGTCGATCATTGGAACATCGTTGCGATGAAGAAATTCCACCAAGGCCACAAAGGCGATCTTCGATGCATCCGTTTCGAGCGCAAACATCGACTCGCCATAAAACATTCGTCCAATCGCGATTCCGTATCCGCCGCCCACTAGTTGGTCGTCGTGCCACGCCTCGAACGAATGGGCATAACCAAGACGATGCAGCGCGACGTAGCCGTCCACGATCGCATCGGTGATCCAAGTGCCGCTTTGTCCTTCCCGACGTGTGTTCTTGCAACACATGATCACGTGCTCGAACGCACTATCGATTCGCACATCCCATGCCTTGTCCATGGCTACGCGCCGTATTGTTTTGGCAAGCGAGCGCGTGATGCGTAACCGTTCAATCTCCAGCACCATGCGCGGATCAGGGCTCCACCATAAGATCGGTTGCGGCTCGGAGTACCACGGAAAAATGCCGTGGCGGTACGCGGTGAGAAGCCGGTCTGGTGACAGGTCGGCGCCAACCGCAAGCAATCCCCCCAACCCCGTTTCCTCGGGCATGGCTGTATCCACCGAAGGAAAGGGATCCGTCGGACTAAGCCATGGAACGGTGATCGAAGATGATCGAGTCATGGCGCGACGGTTTTAGCGCTGATGCCAGCGCAATGAATGCCCCTCGACGAATCCCACATGCGTCTTAAATCGCCCTTGGGCACGATCCGCGAAAAACGCCCGTAAGGTGCCAGCGGTAGTGAGGAAGGCGAGGTCGTCCCACGGAATTTCCGCTTCGTCGAACAAACGCACTTCGAGGCTTTCCGTGCCGGCCTCGAATGCGCTGTTGGCCATGCGCGCGCGGTAAAACAAATGCACCTGCGCGACATGCACCACGTCGATAATTGAAAACACGTCGAGTAATTCAATCGTCGCGCCGGATTCCTCGCGGGTCTCGCGTAATGCGCCTTCGGCCGTGGTCTCGCCGTTTTCCATGAAGCCCGCGGGTAAGGTCCAAAACCCACTGCGCGGCTCGATCGCGCGACGACATAACAACACCCGGCCGTCGTACTCGGGAATCGTGCCGAGCACAACTCGCGGATTTTCATAATGAATAGCTCCGCAATGGGCGCAGCAATAACGCGGTCGGTTGTCGCCTTTAGGAACTCGTAATTCGAGGCGATGAGCGCAGAGCGAGCAATAATTCATTGTAGGTACGATGGATAACAAGCAACGCTAGCGTAATCGTGTTTGCGGTGACTAACGTTAGTTTGCTATGATTCGGCCACTCAGACGCGGGGTGGAGCAGTCTGGCAGCTCGTCGGGCTCATAACCCGAAGGTCACAGGTTCAAATCCTGTCCCCGCAACCAAGGTTCCATAGGCTGCTAGTAAGACGTTTAGATTCGCAGCCTAACGTTGTCGGCGCTTATTGCGCGACAAAAACTAAGCTCCAATCAAAAGTTAGTTCGTACGAGTGGTTGCAGTCGTGCCTCCACATTCGTACGCCTCGTATGGCTCGCATTACGCGAGTCGGTGTCGAAACGGCGAAGGATGAGTTCGCCCATGAACACGCAAGAAGCCAAGCGAATATTGGAAGCTGCGCTGTTGTGCGCCCAAGAGCCTATGAGCGTGGTTCAGTTGCGTCGGCTATTTGACGATCAACTGACCGCCGACACCGTGCGCATGCTGATTGAAGAGCTGCGCGCGGATTGGTCGGAGCGGGGGCTCGAGCTCATGGCGGTATCAACGGGTTGGCGTTTTCAAACGCGACTCGATGTGCGCGAGTATTTAGAGCGGCTTAACCCAGAAAAGCCACCGAAGTATTCGCGGGCTGTTTTAGAGACCCTTGCGATCATTGCGTACAAGCAGCCTGTCACTCGTGGCGATATCGAAGAAATTCGTGGCGTAACGGTTTCGACGCAAGTCGTGAAAGCTCTGGAAGACCGCGGGTGGATCGATGTCATTGGCCACCGTGACGCCGTGGGTAGGCCAGCGTTGTATGCCACCACGCGTCAATTCCTCGACGATCTTGGGCTGAGTTCGCTGGATGAACTGCCCGCCCTAGGGCTCGTGGCCGAGTCAGTCCCGGCTCATCAAGCGGTGATGGAATTTGCCGCGACACTGGATAACGCTGCCGCGGAGCCACCGGCCGATCAAGCGCCAGACGCACCCGTTGCTTCTCAAGAAACCACCGCCGCCACCTCTTAATTTTTTCGCATGCATACCGAACCTACCTCGAGTGACGATCAATCGGTCGCCGAGACTGCAGCTCCTGTCATTGAGTCAAACGAGCAAATCCCTCGTGCAAACGATCGGCCCGCAGAAGATTTTCCTCGCAATACTTCCAGTGAGCGCAGGCCGACTCGCAATGTGTTTGCGCCGCCAGCTGGTCGATTCGCGCAAGAGCAATTGGAGGCCTTGGCTCCCAAGCTGCACAAGGTGTTGGCGGATGCCGGGATCGGATCGCGCCGCGAAATGGAAGAATTAATTTTGGCTGGCCGCGTATCGGTTAATGGCGAGCCTGCCCATATTGGTCAACGTGTCGAGCCGACGGATCAGGTGCGTGTGAACGGCAAGCTCGTGCAGCGCCGCAACCTCGCGCGTCCCCCGCGCGTGTTGCTGTATCACAAGCCTGCTGGCGAGCTCGTCACGCAAGACGATCCCGAAGGTCGCCCTACCGTATTCGGCCGGTTGCCGCCGGTAAAGAATGGACGCTGGGTGTCCGTCGGACGGCTAGATTTCAATACCGAGGGCTTGCTCATCTTCACCACCTCGGGAGATCTCGCCAACCGCTTGATGCATCCGCGGTTTGGGGAGGAGCGGCAGTACGCAGTACGTTGTATTCCCGCCTTGGACGATGAGGCTATTCGCAAATTAAGCGAAGGCGTGGAGCTTGAAGACGGTCCGGCGCAGTTTTCTCGAATCGACGATGCGGGTGGTGATGGCGCCAATCATTGGTATCACGTGGTTATTAGCGAAGGCCGTAACCGAGAGGTGCGTCGGATGTTCGAAGCGGTGGGTGTGACGGTGAGCCGACTCATCCGCGTGCGCTACGGTGAAATTGAGCTGCCACGTTCATTAAGACGAGGACGTTGGACCGAGGTGTCGGCCATTGAGGCAGCTCATTTGTGCGTGCGACTCGGCATTAAGTTGGCGGAGCAAGGCGGCCCGCAAGGCAGGGGCGCTAAACCGAAGCCAGCCGAAATTTCGCCGTTGGCTACCATGACCGAAGCGATGTTTGGTGTTTCGCCCGTGCGCAATCAACCGCCAAGCGGCACGCTCACGGCGAGAGGTTCGATGAACGGTGGTGTGCCAAGGCGGGATGGCGGGCGAGGGCAGAATGTTGCGAATCGGTCAAACGGCGCGCGCAATACTGGCGGCGGATATTTCAATCGCAATAGCGCCCGTAACGGCAATGAGGGCGAAAGCGGCGTCAATCCAATAGGCGGTAAACCTAACGGCGGCCCTCGCAGGGCGAATAAAGCAGGCCCCAACAAACCGCGAACGGACGGCGCGACTACCAGCGGGAACGGCGCTTCAGGTTTTAAGGGCAATAACGGTCAAGGTTTACGTCGCAATCGACGCCCCTCGCGGCCGAAAGGCGATGGCATTTGAGCGAAGGAAGTCGTTGATTAACGTTGTGCCATAGAAGGCTTTTACTTATAATCCAATAGTTGAGCCCGGGCCGGTTCGCTCGGTCGTTGCGACTAAGTTTTGAGTCGTGATTCGGGCCCTCCCAAGCAGTGCGTTGATCAATATGTGGGCGGATACGCCCATTTTTTTTTCGCGCCGGCTCGAGTGGGCTCGATCCGGCGAACCTCCGGCAATAGTCGAACCTTATTTAACGACGTGCTGGCAAATCCACAATTACAAGCATTGGTTGAGCAAAGCGCGCAAGCGCTTGGCTTGGATGTGGTCGAGATTGAACGCTCGACACATGGGCTGCTGCGCGTGTTCGTCGATCGCGTCGATGAATCGTCGTTCGTCACGGTCGAGGATTGCGAGCGGTTGAGCCGCCAGCTTTCGCAGACGTTCTTCGTGGAGAACGTCGACTACGAGCGGCTGGAGGTGTCGTCGCCAGGATTGGATCGGCCGCTGAAAAAGCTCGCGGATTACGTTCGGTTTGCAGGGCAAGAAGCGACGGTGAAGTTACGAGTCGCTGTGGCGGGGCAACGCGTGTTTTCGGGAATCGTCGTTGCACCCGAATCGCAAGAAGACGGCGCGGAGCCGCGTATTGGATTGCAAGTGGAAGGCGCGAGGGGAATTTCGCTGCTGAGATTTAAGTTGGACGAGGTCGAACGTGCGCGCCTCGTACCTAAAATCGATTTCAAGAGGAAGGCAAGATGAGCCGCGAAGTGCTGCTGCTGGTTGACGCGCTGGCGCGTGAGAAGAATGTCGCTAAAGACGTCGTGTTTGGCGCCCTCGAGCTTGCGCTTGCCCAGGCCACGAAGAAGTTGTTTCCGGGGCAAGACGTTGATATTCGAGTCGCGGTTGACCGCGAAACCGGCGAGCACGAGGCGTTTCGTCGCTGGCTGGTCGTGCCCGACGAGGCCGGCCTTCAAGAACCCGACAAGCAAGAGCTGCTGTCCGATGCGCGGGAGCGATTGCCCGATATCGAGGTGGACGAATATATCGAGGAGCCGTTGCCTGCGGTCGATTTCGGGCGACGTTTCGCGCAAGACACCAAGCAGGCGGTGCTTCAAAAAATCCGCGACGCCGAGCGCGAGCAAATTCTTAATGAGTTTCTCGATCGGGGCGATCAAATCATCAACGGGTCGATCAAGCGCATGGAAAAGGGCGACGCGATCGTCGAGGCTGGGCGTGTTGAGGCACGTTTGCCGCGCGATCAAATGATTCCTAAAGAGAACTTGCGCGTGGGCGACCGTGTCCGAGCGTTCCTTCTCAAAATTGATCGTCAAGCAAGGGGGCCGCAAATCATCGTTTCGCGCACGTCGCCCGATTTCATCAAGAAACTGTTTGAACTTGAAGTGCCCGAGATCGAACAGGGCCTGCTTCAAATTAAGTCGGCGGCACGGGACGCCGGCGTGCGGGCCAAGATTGCCGTGTTCACGAGTGATCGTCGTATCGATCCGATCGGTACCTGCGTGGGCATGCGCGGTTCTCGTGTTCAAGCAGTTACGAACGAGCTTGCGGGTGAGCGCGTGGACATCGTGCTGTGGTCCGAGGATCCGGCTCAATTCGTGATCGGCGCATTGGCGCCCGCGAATGTGCAGTCCATCGTCGTGGATGAAGACAAGCACGCGATGGACGTGGTGGTCGATGAAGACAATTTGGCGATCGCGATTGGTCGTAGCGGTCAGAACGTGCGGCTGGCGTCTGAATTGACTGGTTGGCACATCAACATCATGACCCAGGACGAAGCGAACCAGAAGAAGGAGTCGGAGCGCTCGGTCGTGCGGCAATTGTTCATGAACCGTTTGGATGTGGACCAGGAGGTCGCCGAAATCCTTATCGACGAGGGCTTTTCAACGCTCGAAGAGGTCGCCTACGTGCCAATCGCCGAGATGTTGGAGATCGAGGCTTTCGACCAAGACACGGTGGAAGAGCTGCGCAACCGTGCGCGTAATGCGTTGTTGACCGAGGCGATCGCCAAGGAAGAAAAGGTGGGAGCGGTTTCGCAAGATCTGCTTGATTTGCAAGGCATGACCCGGGAGTTGGCAGCAACGCTTGCCGAACATGGGGTGAATACGCGTGACGACTTGGCCGAACTCGCGGTCGATGAGCTGCGCGAACACACCGGTATGGATGAAGAGAGCGCGAAAGAAATGATTTTGCGCGCGCGTGCGCACTGGTTTGCGCAGGAACAGCAGTGACTCCAAAGCTTTACGCAATTTGTGAAGTAAAGCCACGGGGTAACGAAAGGACGATGGGGAACGAATGGCGAGCATGAATGTGGGCCAGTTTGCGGCGGAGCTCAAGATGCCGGAGAACGTGCTGATTGAGCAGTTGCGAGCGGCTGGCGTCGAGAAATCGTCGGCGGGCGACGCGCTGACCGAAGCCGACAAGGCGAAGCTGCTCGACATGCTCCGCAAGGCTCACGGTGGGAACGACGGCGGCGAAAAGCGCAAGATCACGCTGACGCGCAAGCAAACCTCCGAGATCAAGCAATCGGACGGCACGGGTAAGTCGCGCACCATTCAAGTCGAGGTGCGCAAGAAGCGAGTGTTCGTACAGCGTGATTCTTCGGAGTCACTCACCGAGAACGTAGCACCCGCGGCGCCGATGGAACCCGTCGTCAACGAAGAGGAAATTCGTGCTCGTCAGGAGGAAGAGCATCGACAAGCGGAATTGTTGGCTCGTCAGGCCGCCGAGCTGAAAGAAAAGCAAGAGCGTCTCGCGCGTCTTGAAGAAGAGCGGCGCCGCGAGGAGGAAGCACGTCGGATCGCGGAAGCCGAGCGCGCGGCAGCGGAAGCCGCCCAGGCACAGCGAGCCGCCGAAATGAACATTGCCGCGGAAAATACCCAAGCCGATCTCGCGGAGAAAGCCGCGCAAGCCGCACGCAAGGCGCAAGCCGCGAAAGAAGCGGCGGAGCAAGAAGCGAAGCGTTCCGCCGAATTAGCCAAGGCGCGCAAGGCGGTTGAAGATGAGGTGGCGGCGATGAACCGCATGCTCTCTCAACCAAAGCGGGTATTGAAGGCGCCGGCGCCGCCCGCGGCAGCTCCGGTGGCGGCGGCGACTGCAACCGAAGGCACCTTGCATAAACCCACGGCGAAAAATGCCGAGCCGGCGCGGGCGGAAGACAAGCCCAAAGTGGGGACAAAACAAATCAACGCCGCGAAAGTGGCCTCGACCTGGAACGAAGACGCGGCGAAAAAGCGCGGCATCAAAACGCGCGGCGATACGGGCGCGGGCAGTTCCGCGTGGCGTGGCGGTCCGAAAGGTCGTCATGGCAAATCGGATCAATCGGCGTCGCAAAACTTCCAAGTGGCGGCCGAGCCGATCGTGCGGGAAGTGCATGTGCCGGAAACGCTTACTGTGGCCGAGCTCGCGCACAAGATGTCGGTGAAAGCGGCGGAAGTTATCAAAGCACTGATGAAGATGGGCCAAATGGTCACCATCAACCAAGTGCTCGATCAAGACACGGCCATGATCGTCGTTGAAGAGCTTGGTCATAAAGCGGTGGCGGCCAAGCTTGACGATCCGGAAGCGCAACTAATCGAAGCGGTGCCTGTGGATGACGCGAATCTCGAGAACCGTCCGCCGGTCGTAACGGTTATGGGGCACGTGGACCACGGTAAGACGTCATTGCTCGACTACATCCGCCGTGCAAAGGTCGCGGCGGGCGAAGCGGGCGGTATTACGCAGCATATTGGCGCTTATCACGTTGAAACACCGCGTGGCGTCATCACGTTTTTGGATACGCCGGGCCACGAAGCGTTTACCGCCATGCGCGCGCGCGGTGCCAAGGCGACCGACTTGGTGATTCTCGTCGTGGCGGCCGATGACGGCGTTATGCCGCAAACCCGCGAAGCGATTCACCATGCGAAGGCCGCCAATGTGCCAATCGTGGTGGCGATGAACAAGATCGATAAGCCCGAAGCCAATCCCGATCGCGTCAAGCAAGAGTTGGTGTCGGAGTCGGTGGTGCCGGAAGAGTACGGGGGCGATTCGCCGTTCATTCCGGTGTCGGCAAAGACAGGCCAAGGCGTCGACGACTTGCTCGAAAACGTCTTGTTGCAAGCGGAAGTGCTGGAGCTAAAAGCCGTCAAGGACGCGCCGGCCAAGGGTTTGGTCATCGAAGCCAAGCTCGATAAAGGTCGCGGTCCGGTCGCAACCGTGCTCGTGCAAACCGGTACGCTCAAGCGCGGGGACGTCGTGTTGGCGGGTGCCTCGTTCGGTAAGGTACGCGCGATGTTGGACGAAAACGGTAAGCCGATTCAAAGCGCCGGACCATCCATTCCCGTCGAGATCCAAGGCTTGCAGGAAGTGCCGACCGCGGGCGAGGAAGTGATCGTGCTGGGCGACGAGCGTAAGGCGCGGGAGATCGCGCTGTTTCGCCAGGGCAAGTTCCGCGACGTTAAGTTGTCGAAGCAACAGGCGGCCAAGCTCGAAAATATGTTCGAGCAAATGGGCGAGGGCGAGGTCAAGACGCTGGCACTGGTCGTCAAGGCCGACGTGCAAGGTTCGCAAGAAGCGATTCAGCACGCGATGGCCAAGCTCTCGACCGATGAAGTCAAGGTGCAAGTCGTGCACGCGGCGGTCGGTGGTATCACCGAAAGCGACGTGAACTTGGCGATCGCCTCGAAAGCGGTCGTCATCGGCTTCAATACGCGGGCGGACATGGCCGCCCGCAAGCTGGCTGAAGCTAACGGTGTCGATATTCGCTACTACAACATCATTTACGACGCGGTCGATGAAGTGAAAGCCGCGATGAGCGGCATGCTTGCGCCGGAAAAGAAAGAAGAAATCACCGGCCTGGTCGAAATCCGTCAGGTGTTCTCGATCAGCAAGGTGGGCAATATCGCGGGCTGCTACGTTCTCGAAGGCATCGTGCGTCGCAAT
>DASTRU010000242.1:0-11030 GCA_035761045.1 Burkholderiaceae bacterium
CAACGTGTCGGAAGAGGATCGCGGGCGTACGCGCATCACGACATGGCAGGAACGCGCCAACTGGCCCGACGAGAACGGCCAGTCCTAAACCGTGCGCGTGGTGTTCACGCGGCTTGTTTAAAGCGCAGCACGCCGTCGTCGCCGTCGATGCGGGTTAAACGTCCTTCAAACCATAAGCGGTGCAAATGCGCGAGCGCCTCGCCAAGCGCGAACGTGGTTTGATGCGCGTCGAGTGGCCGTTTGAATAAGAGCGGCACGATCTGCGCCGCGCTGCGCGGAGCCTCGCACGCGGCGAATACCTCGTTTAATCGCGCGTCGTGATGCGCGACGAGTTGATCGACGCGCGTTCGCGCGCCGCGAAACGGCAGTCCGTGCGAGGGCAACACCAAGACGTCGGCGGGCAATGCGCGAAAGCGTTCGATCGACGCGAGAAAGTCGCCCAATGCATCGGCGTGCGGCTCCAAGGCCCACACCGATACGTTGGTTGAAATCTTGGGCAGCAGCATGTCGCCGGAGATCAGCACATTCGCTTGCGCGCAGTACAACGCTGCATGTTCGGGCGAATGACCGTAACCCACGATCACGCGCCAATCACGACCACCGATGCGAACCGACATGCCATCGCGCAGGCGGATGTACGACGCGGGTAGGTCGGGCACCAATCGCGCGTAATGATCGCCTCGCTCAAGTACCGCGTCGCGTTGCGCGGCGTCGATGCCATGTCGGACGAAATGCGCGACTTGCGTGTTCACGTCGGTGCCCGTCATGCGAGCCGCGCTAACGCGAGCTAAACCGTATTCGCCCGCGGTCATCCAAAGCGGCGCGTTCCAACGCTTGCATAACCACTCGGCGAGGCCGACATGATCGGGATGCATATGCGTGGCGATGACGCGCGATACGCGCGCGGTCGACGGCAGCCGTGCGAACAGCGTGTCCCACGCGGCCATCGTGTCGTTCGTGCCGGCGCCCGTGTCCACGATGGTGATGCCGCCGTCATCGTCGTCCAACAACCACGCGTTCACGTGATCGAGCGCGAACGGCAAGGGCATGCGTACGCCACGTATGCCGGGTGCGACATCGACGAGAGTCCCCGTCGCGCCAAAACTTTCGATCGGGTAAGTCAAGCCAGCATTCATACATACGATTCCACTAGAGCAATGGTGGATCGAGCGGCGTAGCATGCGCCATACGCAAGTCCCGCATGAAAGACCCACCTGGAGACGACGATGGATGGTGCCACCCCTCAAATCGAGTTAGTAGGTCTTGATATTCCATTAGGCGAAGACGTGGCGATGTTGCGTGACGCAGTACGCGCGTTTGCAAAAAATGAAATCGCGCCGCGAGCGGCGCAGATCGATCGCACCGACACCTTCCCCGCGGATCTTTGGCCTAAGTTGGGCGCGCTTGGCGTATTAGGCATCACCGCTTCGGACACCTATGGCGGCGCTGGCCTGGGCTATGCCGCCCACATGGTGGCGATGGAGGAAATTAGCCGGGCCAGCGCATCGGTTGGATTGAGCTACGGCGCGCATAGCAATTTGTGCGTGAACCAAATTCATCGCAATGGCACCGACGCGCAAAAGACTAAGTATTTGCCAAAACTTATTTCAGGCGAGTTCATCGGCGCGTTGGCGATGAGCGAGCCCAACGCGGGCAGCGATGTCGTCAGCATGCGGCTGCGCGCCGATCGGCACGGCGATCGCTACGTGCTCAATGGAACGAAGATGTGGATCACCAACGGGCCCGATGCCGACGTGCTCGTGGTGTATGCCAAGACCGATGTCGACGCGGGGCCGCGCGGCATCACGGCGTTTCTCGTGGAGAAGAACATGCGTGGCTTCTCGGTCGCGCAAAAGCTCGACAAGCTGGGCATGCGGGGCAGCCATACCGGCGAGCTGGTGTTTCGTGATTGCGAAGTTCCGGAGGACCACATACTCGGCAAGGTTGGCGGCGGCGTGGAGGTCTTGATGAGCGGACTCGATTACGAACGCGCGGTGCTCGCCGCCGGGCCGCTGGGCATCATGCAAGCGTGCATGGACGTGGTGATTCCCTACATCCACGACCGCAAGCAATTTGGCCAAAGCATTGGCGAGTTTCAACTCATTCAAGGCAAGGTCGCCGATATGTATTCGACCTTGAGCGCATGTCGCGCGTATTGCTATGCCGTGGGGCAAACGCTGGATCGCTTAGGAAATCGGCACGCACGCACGGCGCGCAAGGACTGCGCGGGCGTGATCTTGTATTGCGCCGAGAAGGCCACGTGGATGGCGGGCGAGGCGATTCAAATCCTCGGCGGCAACGGCTATATCAACGACTATCCGGCCGGACGGTTGTGGCGCGATGCCAAGCTTTATGAAATTGGAGCGGGCACCAGTGAAATTCGCCGCATGCTGATCGGCCGCGAGTTATTCAACGAGACGGTGTGATGAACACATGCATCACTTCACGTCTCATGATGGGAGCTTGATCATGGACGATTCGATTGTCATTACCAGCGCTGTACGGACCCCGATGGGCAGCTTTCAAGGGGAGCTTAAATCGTTTAGTGCCTCTCAATTGGGCGCGGCCGCGATACGCGCGGCGGTCGAACGCGCCCGTATCGCGCCCGAGCAGGTGGACGAAGTGCTCATGGGCTGCGTGCTGCCGGCCGGACAAGGCCAGGCGCCCGCGCGACAAGCAGCCCTCGGCGCCGGACTGCCGCAAGCCACCGGCTGCACCACGATCAACAAAATGTGCGGGTCGGGCATGAAGGCCATCATGCTTGCGCACGACCTTTTACGCGCGGGCACGAACAACGTCATGGTCGCGGGTGGCATGGAAAGCATGACCAACGCGCCATATCTCGTGCCCAAGGCTCGCGGCGGCTTGCGCATGGGGCACGCGCAATTGCTCGACCATATGTTTTTCGACGGGCTGGAGGATGCGTACGACAAAGGCCGTCTGATGGGCGTGTTCGCGCAAGAGTGCGCGGACAAGTACGGCTTTAGTCGAGCGGCGCAAGATGAATTCGCGATCCGTTCGCTCGAACGCGCGCAAGCCGCCAATCGCGATGGTGGATTCGCGTGGGAGTTAGTGCCGATCGCCGTGCCCGCCGGCAAGGAGCCGCATTTGATCGAGGCCGACGAGCAGCCGTTCAAGGCCGACGTGGCGAAGATTCCCAAACTCAAGCCCGCGTTCACGCAAGACGGCACGGTAACCGCCGCGAATTCATCGTCGATCTCCGACGGCGCTTCGGCGCTCGTGATCATGAAGCGCTCGCAGGCCGAACGCTTGGGATGCACGCCGCTCGCGCGCATCGTGGCACACGCCACGCATGCACAAGCGCCGGGATGGTTCACCACCGCGCCGATCGGTGCGATCAAACGTTTGTATGAAAAAACCGGTTGGACGACGAGCGATGTGGATTTGTTCGAGATCAACGAGGCGTTCGCCGTCGTCGCGATGGCGGCGATGCAGGAGCATCGCATTCCCGCCGACAAACTCAACGTGCACGGCGGCGCATGCGCGTTAGGCCATCCGATTGGCGCAAGCGGCGCGCGCATCGTTACTACGTTGATCGGCGCCTTGCGTCGGCGCGGGCAGTCCAAGGGTGTGGCGGCGTTATGCATTGGCGGCGGCGAGGCGACGGCGCTTGCCTTGGAAATCGAATGATTATCGGGAGACCAGCATGCCGACGGCGTTAATCATCGGTGCCTCGCGCGGCATCGGTCGCGAACTCGTGCGTCAGTATCGGGCGCAGGGTTGGCGGATCTTGGCTAGCGCGCGGCGCGACGACGATCTCGCCGAGCTTGGCGTGCTGGGCGCGGAACCGCATCGCATCGATGTCGACGACGTCAACGATTGGGCGGCGTTGGGCTGGCTGCTCGATTGCGAGCCGGTGGATGTCGCGTTTTATGTGTCGGGGGTGTATGGGCCCAGCACGGCCGGTCTCGAGGCGCCTTCGCAAGCCGAGTTCGATCACGTTATGCACACCAATGTGTTGGGCGCGATGCGCATGGCAAGCGTCGTCGCGCCCGCGGTCGCGGCGGCGCATGGTCGGCTCGTGGTGTTGTCCTCGCACATGGGATCGATCGGCGACCGATCCAACGGGTCGGCCTGGTTGTACCGCGCGAGCAAGGCCGCGTTGAACTCGGTGCTTAAGGACATCTCGCTATTTCATCCCGCGGGAACGATGGTGGCCGTGTCGCTTCATCCAGGCTGGGTGCGTACCGACATGGGCGGCGCGAACGCGAGCTTGAGCGTGGAAGACAGCGTCGCGTCGATACGCAACGTGGTGTCGCAGCTGCAACCCACGCATCATGGCGGGTTCTTCAACTACGATGGCAAGCCCCTTTCTTGGTAGATCGCCTTCATCGCTAATGACACGACGACATATTTCCTCCGGTTCAAGTTTTGAAAAGATTGCGGGTTATAGCCGCGCGGTGGTGGACGGCCACCATGTGCATGTATCGGGCACGACGGGATTCGATTACGCGCGGATGACGATCGAGGACGACCTTCACGCGCAATGCCATCAAGCGTTTCGCAATGTTGCGGCGGCGCTGGAACAAGCGGGGTGCTCGCTCGATGATGTGGTGCGTGTGCGGTATTACCTCACCGCGCCCGAGCAGTTCGAGCAGATTGCTCCCATCCTGGGCGAATACCTGGGTCATGCGCGGCCCGCCGCCACCGCGGTGGTGTGTGGGTTGGTGGATGCGCGCATGAAGCTCGAGATCGAGGTCACGGCCTGCTTGCCCTCGCCAGCCCTCGCCCGTTGACACACACGACCGCCCTCGCGGCGAAGGACTGACATGCCCGTGCTCGACTGGCATTACGCCGTGTTGCAACACCTCTTGGCCGCCTTGTGCGCGGGCGGATTGATTGGCCTTGAACGCAGTTTTCACGGCCGCCCCGCCGGGTTTCGCACGCATGCCTTGGTGTGCATGTCGTCCAGCGTGTTGATGCTCATCACCGTTTACCAATCGCTGTGGTACACGCCGAGCGGTCCGCTCACGCTCGACCCGACCCGCATGGCGCAGGGGATCATGACCGGCATTGGTTTTCTCGGCGCGGGCGTGATCATGCGCGACGGGCTGTCGGTGCGTGGACTGACCACCGCCGCGTCGATTTGGCTGACGGCCGGCATCGGCGTTCTCGCCGGCGTTGGCTTATACGGCGCGATGGTGCTGGCCACGATGCTGGCCTTGGGCGTGCTGTCGGTGTTTCGTTGGGTCGAGCGCAAGTTGCCGGTGGAACGGCATGCGCGCTTGGTCGTACGGTTTGATTCGGACGACATCGCCGTGGAGCGTGAGTTGCTCACCTTGCTCGACCAGCTGGGCTTCGCGTATGGCCGGGTTCGTGGTCAGGTGGATCGCGGCGCGCGTAGTCGCACGATGGAGCTCACCGTCAACTCGCGCGACATCGCCGCCCATCAACAGCTTGCAGAGTCGCTTGAACGCATGCGCGTCATCGCGATGTTCGAGATCGTCACCGCCGAATAAGGATTGGGATGCATGACGCTTGAAACCCATACGCTCGACGCCATCGACGGCGCGCGCGTCGACGCTCTCGTCGCGCGCCCGGCGGCCGCGCCGCGCGGACTCGTCATCGTCGCGCAGGAAATCTTCGGCGTGAACGACTACATCCGCTGGGTGCTGCAAGAGCAATACGCGCGTCATGGGTGGCTGGCCGTCGCGCCCCGGTTTTTCGATCGCATCGAGCGTGGCGTCGAGCTTGGCTATACGCCACAAACCACCGCGCGCGGACGTGAACTCGTCGCGTCGTTGGGGTTTGACGCGCCGCTGCGCGATATCCATGCCGCGCGACGCGCCTTTGGCGATGGGCTGCGCGCTGGCGTGGTCGGCTATTGCTGGGGCGGAACCGTCGCCTTCTTGGCCGCCACGCGCATGGGGCTTCCGGCCGTTGCGTACTACGGCGGCCGCACGGTGCCGTTCTTGCACGAGCATCCGCAAGCGCCCGTGCTCATGCATTTTGGCGAGCACGATCCGATCATTCCGCCGACCGATCGCGAACGCATTCTTCACGCGCTGCCGCAAGCCCGCGCTTATGTGTACGACGCCGCGCACGGCTTTAATCGGCATGGCCATGCCGATTGGCGCGAGGCCAGTGCCGCGCTCGCGCTCGAACGCACGCATGCTTTTTTCGCCGAGCACCTCGCATGACCACACCCACCTTGCCGCGCGACGATCGCGCGATTGATTTCTGGTTTGATTTCTCGTCGCCGTATGGCTATTTCGCCGCGCAATCGATCGACGCATTGGCCGCGCGGTATGGCCGCGACGTGCGATGGCATGCGATTTTGCTCGGCGTGATTTTCAAAGCCACTGGCGCGAGACCGTTAAGCGACGTTCCGCTAAAAGGAGCGTATGTGCTGTACGACTGGCAGCGTATCTCGCGCCTAACGGGTATTGAATATCACCAGCCGTCGTCGCTTCCTATTTCGAGCGTGGCGGCCGCGCGTGCGTTCCTGTTCGCTCGTAACCGCGACCCCGCGCTTGCCAAGCGCGTCGCACGCGCGCTGTACCGCGCCTACTTCGTCGAGCAACGCGAGATTCAAGAGCCCGCCGTCGTCGTCGATGTATGCGAGCGCGAAGGCTTGCCGCGCGCCGAGGTCGAACAGGCCTTGGGCGACGAGCGCATCAAGCAGGCGTTGCGCGACGAAGTGGCGCAGGCCGAGGCATGCGGCGTCTTTGGCAGCCCGTTCATCGTGGCCGATGGCGAACCGTATTTCGGCTGGGATCGCCTGCCGATGCTCGAAGCCGCACTTGCTCGACGTTCTTCCTTAAGTCAATGACGACCATCTCGCCATGACATTGCTGACCTCTCGTTTCGACCCCAACGCCCCCGATGCGCTCGCCAACGCCGCCGCGATGCGCGCGCTGGTGGACGACTTAAAAGCGCAAGTCGCGCGCGTGATGCAAGGCGGGGGCGAAGCGGCCGCCGCCAAGCACGTGGCGCGCGGCAAGATGCTGCCGCGTCAACGCATCGACGCCTTGGTGGATCCCGGAACACCGTTCCTCGAATTTAGTCAGCTCGCCGCGCATGGCATGTACGACGACGAGGCACCCGGCGCGGGCATCATCACCGGCCTGGGCCGAGTGAGCGGACGCGAATGCGTGGTGATTTGCAACGATCCCACGGTGAAGGGCGGCACGTATTACCCGATCACCGCGAAGAAGCATTTACGCGCGCAAGAAATCGCGCAGGCCAACCGGCTGCCATGCATTTACTTAGTCGATAGCGGCGGCGCGTATTTGCCCAAGCAAGACGAAGTGTTCCCGGATCGCGACCATTTCGGTCGCGTGTTCTACAACCAAGCCAATATGAGCGCGCAAGGCATCGCGCAAATCGCGGTCGTCATGGGTTCGTGCACGGCGGGCGGCGCGTACGTGCCCGCGATGAGCGACGAAACCGTGATCGTCAAGGATCAAGGAACAATCTTTCTCGGCGGCCCGCCCTTGGTCAAAGCCGCGACTGGCGAAGTCGTCAGCGCCGAAGACTTAGGCGGCGGCGACGTGCATACGCGCTTATCGGGCGTGGCCGACCATTTAGCGAACGACGACGCGCATGCGATCGCGATCACGCGACGCATCGTCGCCAATCTCGGCGCGCGGCGGCTCATCACCGAAGTGGTTCTCAAACCCGGCGTCGCGCCGAAGTACCCGGCCGACGAGTTGTACGGCATCGTGCCGATCGATCCTAAAAAACCGTTCGACGTGCGCGAAATCATCGCGCGCATC
Source organism: Burkholderiaceae bacterium (assembly GCA_035761045.1). Taxonomy (GTDB): domain Bacteria; phylum Pseudomonadota; class Gammaproteobacteria; order Burkholderiales; family Burkholderiaceae_E; genus DASTRU01. Next base: position 7,740 of record DASTRU010000242.1, read on the forward strand.
GTCGATGGATCGGAGTTCGATGAATGGAAGGCGCGTTACGCGCCCACGCTTGTCACCGGCTTCGCGTATTTGCACGGCTTGCTCATCGGCATCATCGCCAACAACGGCATTTTGTTTTCCGAGAGCGCGCTCAAGGGCGCGCACTTTATCGAGCTGTGCTGCCAGCGACGCATTCCAATCGTCTTCTTGCAAAACATCACCGGCTTCATGGTCGGCCGCAAGGCGGAGAACGAAGGCATCGCCAAACATGGCGCCAAGCTCGTAACGGCGGTGGCCACCGCGCAAGTGCCTAAGCTCACCGTCATCATCGGTGGCAGCTTTGGCGCGGGTAATTACGGCATGTGCGGCCGCGCGTTCTCGCCGCGCTTTTTATGGATGTGGCCGAACGCGCGCATCGGCGTCATGGGTGGCGAACAAGCCGCCAGCGTGCTCGCCACCGTGCGACGCGAAAGCCTAGAAACCAAAGGCACGCCGTGGACACCGAACGAGGAAGAGGCGTTCAAGGCCTCGATCCGCCAGCAATACGAACTTCAAGGTCATCCGTACTACGCAAGCGCGCGCATTTGGGACGACGGCGTGATCGATCCAGTCGATACCCGCATATGCCTGGCGCTCGGTCTTTCCGCGAGCTTGAACGCGCCGATCGGCGAAACGAAATTCGGCGTCTTTCGCATGTAGTCGTGCGCCGAAGAATTCGCGGTGGTTGGCGCGAGGGCAATGGGTACACTTCGAGTACTTGACGCTTTGCCACGCCGACGCATGTCGACTCGGTTGGATTTAAACGAAAGACAAGGATGACAGCCGATCTCCTGCCAGGGTTGTTTCAAAACAACCGCGATTGGGCGGACCGCCGTACGCGCGACGATCCTGGTTACTTCACGCGCCTGGCCAAGCAGCAATCGCCTAAGTACTTATGGATTGGTTGTTCCGACAGTCGCGTGCCGGCAAACGAAATCGTGGGGCTCGACCCAGGCGAGCTGTTCGTTCATCGCAATATCGCCAACGTGGTCGTGCATACCGATTTCAATTGTCTATCGGTCTTGCAATTCGCGATCGAGGCATTGCGTGTCGAGCATGTGATGGTCGTGGGACATTACGGCTGCAGCGGCATTCATCAAGCGATTAGCGGTGGCATGCAAGGCGTGGCGGACAATTGGTTGCGCCATATCGAGGACGTGCAGCGCCGGTATGCGCAGGTGCTCGATGGACTTAGTCCGCGCGACCACGACGACATGATGTGCGAACTCAACGTCATCGAACAAGTGCGCAATGTATGCCGCACGAACGTCGTGCGCGACGCGTGGCGCGACGGCCGGCCGTTGACCGTGCACGGTTGGGTGTATGGCTTGAAGGATGGCTTGCTAAAAGACTTAGGTTTGTCGACCAGCGAGATGCCGGCCGACATCGAAGCGGATTTAACCGATTGCGTGCAACGCTTGCGCGCCGCGCGCGGCTAACGCGAATTCCTTAGGAGATCAGCGGTGCTCAATACCGACATCGCCGACGGCATCGCCACCGTCACGCTCAATCGTCCGGATGTACGTAATGCTTTCAACGACGAACTCGTCGCGGCCTTGCACGCCGCGTTCACGCAAATCGATGCACGCGACGATGTGCGCGTGGTGGTGTTAAGCGCGCACGGCCCAATGTTTTGCGCGGGCGCGGACTTGCATTGGATGCGCCAAATGGCGAGTTATTCGCCCGAACAAAACGAAGCCGACGCGCGCCGCATGGCCGACATGCTGCATGCGATCGCAAGCTGCCGTTATCCGGTGATCGCGCGCGTGCATGGCGACGCGTACGCGGGCGGCGTTGGCCTGGTCGCCGCGTGCGACATCGCGGTCGCGTCCACCGATGCGTGCTTTGCCTTGACCGAAGTCAAACTCGGTTTGATTCCCGGCACCATTAGCCCATATGTGCTCAGCGCGATTGGCGCGAGCGCCGCGCGCCGCTACATGTTGACCGCCGAACGGTTTGACGCGGCCGAGGCGTATCGCATCGGCCTCGTGCGCGAACTCGTGCCGCCCGATGCGTTGGACGATGCGATCGGCGACTTGGTCGACGCCTTAATGCATGCAAGCCCACAAGCCATCGCCGCGACTAAACGATTAATCGCGGAGGTGTGTGAGCAACCCATGAGCGCGCAATTGCGTGACCTTACCGCGCAACGCATCGCGCAAGCGCGAGCAAGCGACGATGGCAAGGAAGGACTCGCCGCGTTTTTGGAAAAGCGTAAGCCGCGTTGGGCCTGCGATGCCTGAAGAGCCGCATTACTAAATCGATAGCCATGCATAGCATTCATTCCGACTGGCAACAACGCTCGCGCGCCGCGATTTGGCATCCGTGCACGCAAATGCGCCATGCGAGCCGCGTGCCGCCGTTGGCCATCGCGCGCGGCGAGGGTGCGTGGTTGATTGATCACGACGGCCGCCGGTATTTCGATGCGATCAGCTCGTGGTGGGTCAATCTATTCGGCCATGCCGATGCGCGCATCGCCGCCGCGATCAAGGATCAACTCGATCGCCTCGAACACGTGATGCTTGCCGGTTGCACGCATGCGCCCGCGATCGAATTAGCCGAACGACTAAGCGATTTAACGAACGGCGATCTCGGCCATGCGTTTTATGCAAGCGATGGTGCTTCCGCCGTCGAGATCGCGCTCAAGATGAGCTTTCATCACTGGCGCAATCGCGGTCGTCCAGCCAAGCGCGAATTCGTATGCCTGCGAAGTGGTTATCACGGCGAGACGATCGGCGCGCTCGCGGTCACCGACGTGCAAGTGTTTCGCGACGCGTACGACCCGCTTCTCATGCGCGCGCATACGGTGATGTCGCCCGACGCGCGCCAAGCATTGCCCGGCGAAAGCGCGGCCGATGTCGCGCGTCGTGCCTTGGCTGAATTGCGCGCCTTGCTTGACGAACATCATGAACGCATCGCGGCCTTCATTGTCGAGCCGCTCGTGCAAGGCGCGGCCGGCATGGCGATGCACGATCCGATGTACTTAAGCGAAGCGCGCGCGCTATGCGACCGCTACAACGTGTTGTTGATCGCCGATGAAATCGCGGTTGGCTTCGGGCGCACCGGTACCTTCTTCGCGCATGAACACGCGCACCGCGCGCGGCCCGATGTGTTGTGCTTGTCCAAGGGCATCACCGGCGGCTTCTTGCCGTTATCGGTCGTGCTGGCAAGCGATACGGTGTACGAAAGCTTTCTCGACGACGATACCGCGCGCGGGTTTTTGCATTCGCATTCGTACACCGGTAATGCGCTCGCGTGCCGCGCCGCACTCGC